>JALTNS010000368.1 GCA_027000565.1 Rhizobiaceae bacterium
GTCGCCTTCGCTGATGCCCAGTTCCGCCATATCCTCAGGATTCATTTCGATGAACGGGAACGGATAACGATCCCGCACAAAGTCATTTTCCTGATCTAAGAACTGGTTTTGCCAATTGAGGTTGGAGCGGCCATTGTTGATGTAGAAGGCATGATTGGCCTTCTGCTCTGCCTTGCCCTTGGCCTGCCAGCCACGCCATGCACCGGCACAGAATCGTGCCAGTTTATCGCTTGTGCCGAACTTGCCATCTGTATAGAGGCGTGTGGTACCAACCAGTTTGCCGTCCTTGTAACCGGTAACCGGTTCCTGAACACCATTGGTGCCCATGGCGCGAAGACGATCATAGGTGACTTCCGGATTGCCCTTGTTGTAACCATCCATGAAAGCATCTTCTTCAGTTTTCCAGTCATACCCCTTGAACTGGTCAGCATATTCGCCTTTACCGGAAGCGCGCAGAACCCGTTCGAGGTTTTGGGCAATTCCTGCTGCAATCAGGCAATCCGGCATCGCCGAACCCGGACCATCCATATATTTTTCGGTCAAACGCAGGCGGCGTTCACCGCTCATCGAAGTCAGGTTCATTTCACCGGCTTCAACAGCTGGCAGAATGACGTGTGCTGCCTGTCCGATTTGCGAATGGATGATGTCCACATTGACCGAGAAAATACCACCGGCATCTATTGCCTTGACGATAGCATCAACCAGTTGTTCCCGCGTACCACCGGCTGCGGCATCCATGGCTTCTTTCACCATATTTGTCCGCTTGTTATAGACGCGCTTGAACTCTGTGGCGTTGAGAGTTGTCTTGTAGTGATCATTGGCCCAGATGTGATGAACCTTGCCTTTACCGGCGATCAGGAGTTCATCAATATATGGAGCCGGGCGGCCCACATGGGCATCCGAAGGACGGTAGTAACCTTCCTGATGGCCGCCAAGACGGCAGACGCCACCACCTTCCCGACCGACATTGCCGGTTGCCAGCGCAATATTCACCAAAGCACCGATGGTGCGATAGTTGTCGTTGCCCCAGATGATGCCTTTTTCATAGGCGGTGACGCATTTGCGGCGTTTTCCGTCTTTGGGTTCAGCGATCCATGAAGCAGCTTTGATGATATCGGCTTCAGAGACGCCGCAGATTTTAGCACCCTCCGCCACAGACATCTTGCAGGCTTCGCGAGCCAGTTCGAAACTGCCAAGGGCTGCCGGATGTGCGGCATCCTCCATCTGCACCATGCCTTGTGGCAGTGGTGAATCACCACCTGTTACCGCGCGTGGTTTGGTGCCGTTCTGGAATGTGCTGTTCTTGATGAACTCATTATCGGTCCAGCCTTTGTCGGCAATATAGGTGAACAGGGTGTTGAACAGCGCAAGGTCAGTACCTGTGTTGATCTGCAGATGCAGGACATTTTCCTTGCCGGCAAATTCCTCACAGGAATTGACAGTTACCGTGCGTCGAGGTTCGACAATCACCACCTTCGCACCGTTTTGCATTCCCGGCACCCAGTGATTGAGGAACAGATTGGACTGGGTTTCCATTGGATTGCCGCCGACGAGCAAGATCGTGTCGGTCAGTTGATAATCCACATAGGCATAATTCAGCTCACCAACGCCCATGTCGCGGGTTGAATGAACTTCCGAATTATAGGCCGGACGATTATGAATACGGCAATATTTCACCTTCATTGATTCAAAGTACAATTTACCGGTGCCCCAGGTGTTTTCATATCCACCAGCCGAACCACCGTGATCGAACATCGAAACGAACAGATCGTCTTCGTTGTCCTTGTCGATCACCCGGGCGGTTACCTGTGCGACCAGATCAAGTGCGTCATCCCAGGAGGTTTGCTGCCAGGTGCCATAACGCCAGACCATCGGATCGGTGAGGCGTTGCTGCTGGGTTCCGGTAACGTCGGAATTTCTGTTTTCTGCCATACGCGCGCCGCGTACCGAACCAAGTCCGGAGTTAACCACACAATCCGGATCAGGCTTGATCACCAGATGGACATTCTTGCCTTCCTGCTTGACCACATTATACATCGAAGGCGAATACCAGTTTGCGGTATTGGCATCCTGTTGTTCGCCAAGATTGGCACCCATCGCATTGCTTGTGGCACTGCCTTCGGTGTTCACCGGCCAGGTATATGCCTTGTAGCCGCAACCGACGATGCAATAACTGCAGGTGACGTTTTGTTCTTTAGCGCCCTTGGGAATAATCGGCAGGCGGTCGATTTGTCTTTTATAAGCCATTATGTTTTCTCCGATTTCCTTAAAGTACGTTGCTCAGGCGACCGTAGAGAAGCTCATCAATGCCTTCGGCATAAATGTCTCCCTTGTCGTCGATGCGAAGATTGTATTGGGGCAGGTTCATCGTTGCATGGCCCCAGATTTCCTGACCACCGGCTTCCGCGTCAAATCGCGAATGATGTACAGGGCAGTTGAACGTCTTGTCCCCTGCATTGTAATTGAGGCCATACCCCTTGTGCGGGCACATGGTGGAGAAGCCGACGATGTCGCCATCAGGACCGGCGCCACCTTCAACGGCATTGCCAAGTTTAAGCAGAACACCAGGCGCATCACCATCAGGATAAGATACATCCATGGGTTCGTTGGCCTTCAAATCGGCTATATTTCCAAGCCGGTTCGATGGATATTCAAGCACTGCTCCGCCCGCGGCGGCATTAGCCTTGGCAGGTACCGCGACCGCTGCTGCAGCACCTGCTGCCGCAACCGCGCCGCCACGCAAAAAATGACGTCTGCCGACATCAACCATTTTATCGCATCTTTTCATAAGTTTCCTCCACTGGAATTTGACGAATGGCGCCTTGTGACGCCAGCGTCCTCAAAACACAGCAATTGCCGTGCCAGTTTGGTAACTATATTTAAGTGAATAGATTCAACGGGTTATTTTTAGACACATTTCCAGTGTCGGAAATATCGGACCTGCTTTTTTACTGATGTTCGGAAACTCGAACATCAGTAATTGCACTACTGCTCGATTGAATCACCCATATTGTGGCGGCGCATTTTTTCCCAAAGGGTGGTGCGCGAAACGCCCAACAGAGCTGCGGCCTTACCGGTCTGCCCCGATGTTTTTTCCAACGCCCGAATTATTTGCCGCTTTTCAGCCGCATCGCGCACATCGGAAAGAGTGGCAATGGTTTCGCTCTGGTCTTCACCGGCATCCTTGCCCAACTCGGGAAAAAGATCAAACGGGGCCAACCGCCTCTCAGCGGAAAGAGCCACGGCCCGCTCAACCCGGTTTCGCAGTTCGCGTACATTGCCCGGCCATTCGTAGGTCAAAACTGCATCTTCAGCCAGTGACGAAAGACCTGCAATGTCCCGGCTCATGCTTTTGGAAAAAAGGTCGAGATAGTGATGCACCAAAGGCAGTATATCAGCTTCGCGCTGGCGCAGTGGCGCGATGTGTACCGGCAGCACATTGATGCGGTAATAAAGATCATTGCGGAAAGCCTTTTCCGCGATCAGCAGTTCAAGGTCAGCATTTGTCGCGCATATAACGCGGGCATTAAATTTCAATTCTTTTTCACCCCCTACCCGGGTGAACGTTCGCTCTTGCAATAATCTTAACAACCGGGTCTGAATGGCCAGAGGCAGGTCGCCAATCTCGTCAAGAAACAATATGCCGTCGCCGGCCCGTTCTGCATATCCCGCATGGTGATCGTGGGCACCGGTAAACGCACCTTTAACATGGCCGAACAATTCGCTCTCGATCAAATCCGCCGGTATTGCCGCGCAATTTACAGCCATGAAGGGTTTTTCCGAGCGAACGGAAATCTGGTGCACAAAACTCGCCGCAACTTCCTTGCCAACGCCAGTTTCACCGGTAAGTAGGATGGAGCTGTCGATATTGGCCACACGCTGCAAAAGGTTTTCAACCTCGCGCATCGCCGGCGATGTCCCAAGTGTGCGGTCTTGCGAATTGACCATTGCGCGCTGCGACAGCAATGCATCAATCCGGTCAAGAAATTCCGGAAACTCGAACGGTTTGGTCACATAATCTCCGGCACCTGCCCGCATGAGGTCGACGGCCTGATCAATGTCGCCAAAAGCGGTGATAAACAAAAAGGGCGGCGCGCCGCACTCGGCCTGCATTTTGCGAAATATATCATCGCCGTTGAGGTCGGGCAGGCGCAGGTCGCAGACCACGAGGTCCGGACAGTTTTTGTCCATTCCGGTACAGGCTTCAAGTCCGGTTCGCCACCATTCGGTCTCATAACCTTCCAGCATCAGCCGCTGGGTGAGCGATTCACCCATGATTGGATCATCCTCGATGACGCCGATGGTCCAAATATCACGCCGCATGATCAAGTGCCTCTGCCTGTGCTTCAATCTTGATCCGGCTGGTGATCAAAGTACCACCAAAAGCCGATTTTGCGACTTCTATCACGCCGCCGGTTTCCCTCATTAGTCGCTGCACCATCCAAAGGCCAATACCGGAGCCTTCAACCACCGGTACCGCATCCTCTGCGGTGCTTGTGATAAATTCCCGTGCCTGTTGCGGCAGGCCGACACCTGAATCACCCACCGCAATGACAAGCATATTGTCTGCGAAGTCTGCACGCATTGATATCGAGGTTCCCCTTGGAGACGCGGCAACCGCGTTGAGCAATAAATTCAGGACAACCTGCCTTACCGGGGTTGCCTGAACAGGTAATTCATCTTCGATGTTGTTTTTCCAATCAAGTGAAATATCGCGTCGCCGCAATTCCGGCTGCAGCAGCAATGAGAGATCATCGATATCTTTTGTTGTAAGATTACGCCTGTTTCGATCAGGCCGGTAATTGGCAAGAGCAGCCGATACAACGTCGCGAATACCCGAAAGACCACGCTCCAGAAGGCTCAATGAAGACTTTCGTATTGCCGGTTTGTCTCCATGTTTACGTAAGGTATCAACCGCATTGAACAGACCACCGAGCGGGTTATTGATTTCGTGCGCCATGCCCGCCGCCATCCGGCCTAGTGAGGCAAGATGCTCTTCCCGTGCCAGCCTGTCTGCCAGCTCCGCCCTTTCATTCACCGCCTTGGCAAGGGCATTATAGTTGCGAAACAGGCGACCGAATTCACTGTGTTTTTGCGCCAGCAGCCCGGACGGGATTTTCACGATCTGACCGCTTGCACCTTGCTCAAGGTGATCGGCCAGAACCTTTACCGGTTTCAGCATCCGTCGAACGGCCAGATAGCCGATTCCGGCAAGAAATATAGCCAGGACAAGGTTGGTCAGCACCAGCTCCCAAAAAACTTTCTGCCGCTCCTGCATCAGATGGGCAACATTGAGGGTTGCATAGATTGTCCCGATTTTTCGGTCCTGATATTGCAGATCCCGTCGCACATAGGCCCGCTGGCTGGAAGAGCCGAATTGCAACGACGCGCCATCGGAAAATCGATTTTGATAGATATTAGGCACCGGCGATTGCGAAGCCAGCTTTCGCGGCTCAGATGATGCTATAATCCTGCCCTGCGCATCTGCAACGATGGTTTCCATGGGGCGCAGCGCCTTGTATTTGCCGCGGGAACGGTCAAGCGCGTCAAAAACCTCCCACACATCATTGCGCAATACATGGGGTATTACAGCCGCTGAAAGACCATCAAGATAGGCGCTGGTCAGGCCTGAAAGATTGTTGGTCTGGGTTTGCGAAAGACGGCTTAACACCTGTTGCGAGGCAATCACGGCAACCACAATCATCAATGTCGCGACCAGCATCGGGGCACGAATGGTTACCGGCAGGTCACGTAACAATCTTACCGGGTTAGTCATTCAGCCGCTCCCGACCAGGGCTACTTTTTCAGCAATCCCGTCATAGAGGCTGGCAGGATAGGTACCAAAACTATCAAGCCCCAACAGGTTCAGCACAAACCGGCCTTCGTTGGTTTCGTCCATTTTATTGAACGCCTCGATAAGTACCTTGATATTGTCTTGTCCGATCGACTGCCGTCGACAGGCCACAGGCGGAAATCCAAGCCATTCCGATTTTCGAATTACCCGTGTTTGACCGACGAGTTTTGGTTCACGTTTAGCCATCACTTCCCAAACATACCCGTCCACACTGCCGCTGTCGGCAAGCCCCGAGGCAACAGCCCGCACCACATTGCGGTGGCCATAGGTGAAGAATGTCTTGGAAAAATAGGTTTCCGGTTTTTCTCCGATGCTGGTCAGCAGGGCGCGGGTAACAAGAAAACCCGAGTTACTGTCCGGATCGGAAAATGCATGAATGTCACCCTGCAAATCTTTGAAGCTTCTTTCCCTGCTGTCCTGTCCGGCAATCACATAGGCCTGATAAAGTGGCTTGCCATTCCACACCGGTACAGCAATCAGGCTGAGTTCTTCACGGTTTTTAACAAACGGAAACCCGCAAATCCACGCGGCATCTATAGCGCCGGAGATCAACAGGGATGTGACTTCCTGATAGGTGCGGCGTTGCACCAGTTCAACATTTCTACCCGTTGCAACGGACAGGTATCTCTTTAGCTTTTCAAGCAAATCAATGTCATTGGTCAAAAATACCGGCGTCAGGCCAAATCGTATTGTTTGCATCCCCTGGGCACGAACGGCAAGATTTGGCGTCGAGAGGGCCGCTGCAGTTGCAACAACCGTTGATAATACATCACGTCTTGTTGGTCCGTTTGCCATCGAAAATCCTGATAGTTAAAGCGCTTGTTAAATCAAAACCAGGCGCCCATCGAGCCCGCTCGCTTGCTCTGACTATAGAGATTTTAAAATTGAACCGTCAAGTTTGGCACCAGTATGCTGCCAAGAGCCAACTTTCAAAACTTACATGGGAGGGCAAACCATTCGCCATATTGCCAACTTCTGAATTGAAGGATGAGTGTATTAATTTCAGACTACCCGGGCAATAATAGCATACCCCAATAAAACCAGACAGAACTGGCCCGTTAACCAGGCCACTGTCCGGAGATAAGGGACATTGCCGAGATATAATAGGGCAAAGGTTATTCGCGCCGCGAGGTACACCTCGGCACTGGTTTGGGTCAGTGAATTTGACAACCCGGCGAGTTGGATTGTTACGATCAACGGAACAAATACCGCAAGGCTCTCCATATTATTGACGATCGTGCGTTCAATTCTGCGGCCAAGATCCGAACCGATCGCCGGTGTATCGCGACGGCCAATACCCCAGGCCATTCCTGCACTGAAGAAGAGATATACTCCGTGGGTCGCCACCAGCACAAACTGCAGTGCGCCAACGGCTGCCAGCAACCATAATTCTGTCGTCATAATCATTATCCTGTGTTGAGGGGGGCCGAAATTTGCCTCAATTTATCAACTGGTTTTGTGTGAAGCAATTGACCGCTGGCTCCCACGAGCCACAGCACAACTGAGGTATTGCCAACATGAGCAGGTTGAAAGGCAATATATTCCCGGTTCCATCAACTGCTTGGGCGGTGCCGAAAGAGGTAACAAGCCGGTGCGGGGCAACTGTCACATTGCGCATTTCTTTCGCCAATTCCGGCACAGGACCAAAATGCTTCGTGTAACCGGCAAATGCATGGCCAGTTATCAACAAATTCTGGACAGCCATAGTCCACTATTCAGCCAATCCCTGGTCTTCTTCGCTTTACCCGCATGTGCCAATTTCTCTTCCTGCCCGACGTTTGCTCACAAGCCTTTCATCTATGGAATTGAATCCAGATGTTTGACCAGTTCTTCCGGCTGCGACAGGAACGGTGAATGATCTGTATCCATGACAAATACATTTTCACATGGATTTGCGGTGTACATGGCTTTTTGTGATTTTGGCGTAATGGCCCAGTCTTGCAGACAATTGACGTAATACCTTGGCACCTGCCCCCATCGTTCGTCGGTCAGCTGAACGGGTGTTGCAAACGGCGCAGATGCCTGCGCACCAAGTTTCGATTTTGCCCATTCTATGTCCTTATCCGAACAACAATTGTAGAGCGCGTCTTTCAAGGCATCCTGATTGAAAGTCATGGTCGACTGATCTTCCGAGAAAGTCAGGTTACGCAACACAAGATTTTCAGTATCCGGCTGCGCCTGATCGAGCAGACACTGGCCACTGGACAGCAAAAACGCCGCCATGAATACCTGTGCCTTGAATTTTTCAGGCGCATATTCAACTGCTTGTGAATTGCTGAGTCCAGTCATCGAATGACCGACAACGATCACCGGTTCAGATGCACTGGATGCAAAATCAACCGTCGCACGGGCATAGAGATCAAGCGTTATTTCATTAATTGGCGTCTTGTCATCGCCATGCCCCGGCAGGTCTGGCGCCATGACGGTATGACCCCTGGCTTCAAGCAATGGTTTGACTTTGTCCCAGCACCAACCACCGTGCCAGCCACCGTGAATTAACAAATATGTCGACATAATTTTTTCCTCCCGTTTGCAAAAACCTCAATTATCCCTTTGAAATTATGAGGTAAATTCATCAAGTTGACAAACCGTCAACATAGTTTACTATATTGGTTGATTACACAACTCACTCGCGCTAGTCAATGTCTGGTTGACCTGTCAGTTCAAATTAATGATCAGCAGAACGGCGTGATAACAGGCAGAAATAATGCCAACCGGAAAAGTCAAAGGCCGCTCGGCTAAAACATTTTCCCGCCTGTGTGGTGAGTTCAACAGGGAGGAACCAAAATGAACAGCCTCATTAAAATGACGCTATTTGCCAGCGCATGTATTGCCATCACAGGAAACCTGCAGGCCCAGACTCAAGGGGTCAGCGATACTGAAATCCGGGTTGGCAGCAGTACCGATCTTTCCGGAATTTTTGCTGCATTTGGTGCTCCCGCCGTGAAAGCGGCACAACTCTATTTCGACGAGATCAATGCAAAGGGCGGTGTGAATGGCCGCAAAATCAAGTTCATCGTTGAAGATCATAATTATCAGTTACCCAAGGCCGCTCAAGCCATCAACAAGCTGGTCAACCGCGACAGGATATTTGTCATGTTGATGCAGCTGGGCACACCGATGAACCTTGCCTCGTTCAAACTGCTGGATGCCCGAAAAATTCCCAATGTCAGTCCACTTTCAGCCGCCCGTCAAATGCTGCAGGAACCGGATGATTTTCGCTTTGTTGGCGGACCTTCGTTTTATGACCAGATGAAGGCTGGAATCAGCTATTTTGTTGACACCAAGGGCATCACCAAAGTCTGCGCCATGTATATTCCTTCAGATTTTGGCAAGGAGGTTCAGGCAGGGGCCAAAGACCAGGCAAAAACACTGGGACTAACCTATGCGGCAGAAACCACCCACAAGCCCGATGATGCAGATTTTGTCGGTTCACTGACCAAACTCAAAGATGCCGGATGCGAGCTGGTGACAATGGCGCTCGGCGTACGTCAGGCAATCACCGCCTATGCCACGGCCCGCAAGATCGGTTGGAATAATGTTGATTTCATCGGTTCGGCGGCAGGCTTTCACACCGTAATGGCTAAAGTCCCCGGCGGCATTACCGAAGGTCTTTATGCAGCCGCGAGCACCTCCGACATATTACCGCGCATTTCAAACCCCGTGGCTGGAGCATGGTTTAAAAAATACACCGAAGCGACAGGTGAAAAAATTCCCAGCACCGGTGCCGTACTTGGCAGATCAGCAGCGGAGACGTTTGTCCGTGCACTTGAAGCTGCTGGAAAGGATCTGACTCCAGAGAGTTTCAAAGCAGGCATGGAAAGCCTCAGCTACTACGATGCTATATCCGATAATCAGGTCGATTATTCGGCTGAGGACCATCAGGGCGCCGACGAAATCGTCATTTCCGTGATCGAAAACGGCAATTGGAAAGAGGTGGCCAGAAAATAACTTGCCGCGGGATTGAACGGGTCAAACGGAATCGGCCGAGCGACGGGCCAATCGATGCCTAAGCCTTGAGCTGACAGAAATTTGAATCCTGCCTCAACGGTAAAATGCACTGAACAGTCCACTACTGCAGGTTACGGATTTAATACTAAAGCGCACCGAACCATTGTCGTCAATCAACCTAACCAATTGATATATTGAGGTAATAACTTGTCAGAAAAACCAGATCTTAGCGAGTTGACATAGCAACTAACAGCCGCTAGTAAAAACGGGTTGTCAACGCAACTCAAAATTGGACAGCAAAATTCCGGGAGGGAATGAATTGAAAAAGTTACTTAGAACCCTTGCTGCTGCAGGCACCATTGTATTGGCGTTCGCAGGCAGCGCAGCAGCCGACCACACGGTCAAGGTTGGTGTAATTGCACCGTTTTCCGGTCCTTTCGCCATTTGGGGCAAGCAGTTTAAAAATGCCGTCGAAGTATATGTGGCGCAAAACGGTAAAAAGGCTGGCACCCATACGGTTGAATTTATTTACAAGGATTCCGGCGGTCCAAATCCAAGCGGGACGAAATCGCTGGCGCAAGAACTGATTGTTCGTGACAAGGTCGATTATCTTGGCGGGTTTGTGTTCACTCCAAACGCACTTTCTGTGGCGCCTCTCATTCAAAAGGCAAAAGTCCCGACAGTAATATTTAACGCCGCAACCTCGATCATCGTCAAAAAATCAGACTACTTTGTTCGCCCGTCATTCAGCCTGTGGCAGGTAACTGTTCCGATGGCAGAATGGGCATGGAAACAGGGCATTAAAACGGCGGTTATTGCCGTCACCGACTACGGTCCGGGCAATGACGCGGAAGTTGCCTTCAGAACCACCTTTGAAAAGCTCGGCGGCAAGGTTCTTGATGCCATCCGGATGCCCCTTTCGACGACAGATTTCGGTCCGTTCATGCAACGCATCAAGGATAAAAACCCCAATGCGGTGTTTGTATTCCTGCCAGCTGGCCCACCATCCTTTGCTTTTGTCAAATCCTATAATGAAAATGGAATGAAGGCCCAGGGAATTCAGTTCCTCGGTACCGGCGAAATGGATGAAACAACGCTTGACGCCCTGGGAGATGCTGCCCTTGGCCTGACAACTGCTTATCACTATTCCGGGGCCCATGATTCTGACAAAAACCGGGCATTTCTTAAAACCCTTGAGGAAATATCACCGGGTGCTGCGGCAAATCTTGCCTCTGTCGGCGCCTATGATGGCGCGCATGTTCTCTATCAAATGATAAAAGCTGTCGGGTCGGATCGCACAAAAGCGGTTGCGGCAGTCAAGGGCATGGCATGGGAATCCCCACGTGGTCCAGTATCGCTTGATCCCGACACAAGGCACATCATCCAGAATGTCTATATCCGGCGAGTCGCCAAGGATGAAAATGGCAAACTCATCAACCAGGAGTTTGACATTATCCGCAAAGCGGTGCCGGACCTGGGTCTCCCGAACTAGGCCGGGTCTGGGGCAAAGCGCGCGGCTGCGGGCCGGATTGATGGTAATTCGGCCTGTTTCACACACAATTGATGGAGTAAATCGTGCCCGCTATATCCGGCATCCTTATTGACGGTGTTTCCTATGGCATGATCCTGTTCATGATTTCCGTCGGGCTTTCGGTCACGATGGGACTAATGCGCATCATCAATCTTGCCCATGGCGGCTTTGCACTTTTAGGGGGTGCCGCTGCCCACTGGCTGACCACGATTGCCGGTTTCGGGTTTGTGATCTCGACTATTCTGGCAGTGGCATCTGTTATGATCATTGCGATGGTTTTGGAGCGCTCGCTCTATACCAGAATTTACCGTTTCACCGAGCTGCAACAGGTATTGGCAACGATTGGCATCACATTCCTGATGATTGCCTCGGTCAATTTGTTGCTGGGTTCAACTATATTGCCAATCAGGGTGCCGGAACTGCTGAGCAGACCAATAGATCTGGGTTTTCGAACCCTGCCGACCCATCGTCTCATGGTGGTGATCGCCGGATTGTTAACGGCTGCTGCGCTCTATTATCTGCTGGAACGAACGTGGTTTGGTGTCCGCCTTCGTGCGGCGGTCGACAATCGCAATATGGCTGCATCTTTGGGGATTAATACCGTCAAAATTTATGCGATTACATTCAGCCTCGGGGCCGGACTTGCCGCTTTTGGCGGCATACTGGGGGCGGAACTGTTACCAATCGATGCCTATTATCCACTACGCTACATGGTTTTGTTTCTGGTAGTGGTCGCCGTTGGCGGTATGGGCAGCATTGCGGGTTCATTCTTTGCCGCAATAGCCTTGGGCATCATCGATACAGCCGCCCGTTACATCGTGCCGGAATATGGAACCATTTTCTTTTTTGTGGCGATGATGCTGGTCTTGACCCTTCGTCCGAACGGCATGTTGGGGAGGACCTAGTTTGGACACCGCTATACGTCAAAACAGACCTCGCCACGGGTTACTGACTTTTCGTCGCCTCTATCTCGATCTTGCTTTGATCGGCGCAGGTATTGCCGCATTCTTTCTGTTTCCTGACAGCCTCGGGTTTTTAACCCGGGTACTGATCATGATCATTATGGTTTTGTCACTCGATCTGGTGTTGGGTTATGCTGGCATAGCTACCCTTGGCCATGCCGCACTATTTGGTTCTGGTGCTTATGCGGCCGGACTATTTGCCGTGAATTTTTCTGCAGACCCGCTTCTCGGGCTCGCTGTCGGGGCAGTTGCCGGTGCTGTAATTGCTTTTGTATCAGGTCTGATATTGTTGCGGGCGCAAAGCCTGACCCTGTTGATGTTATCGATTGCAGTGGCCCAGATACTGCAAGAAATTGCCAGCAAGGAAAGAGCCATAACCGGCGGATCAGATGGCCTGCTGGGTATCAGCATGGAGCCGATATTTGGAATTTATGCCTTCGATTTTGTCGGCCAAACCGGATATTGGTATGCGTTAACAGTGTTGACTGCCGTATTTGTCCTGCTCAAAATTATTGTCGCCTCCCCTTTCGGACTGGCGGCGCGCGGTATCCATGAAAGTGCTGAAAGAATGCGGGCCATCGGCACACCGGTCTATTGGCGATTGGTGGCCATCTATACGCTGGCTGGTGGCGTTGCCGGAATTGGTGGCGCATTGTCCGCCCAGGTAACAGAACTTGTCAGTTTGGACGCCCTGGGTTTCAGCCTGTCGGCAGAAGCCCTCATCATGTTGATACTGGGCGGGTTGGGCAGACTTTACGGAGCAATATTCGGCACCGTAATTTTCATGACAATCCACCATTTGGCGGCTTCTGTTGACCCTTTCAACTGGCTTTTTGTAATCGGCGCACTGGTATTAATCGTGGTTTATTTTCTCCCCGAGGGGTTTATCGGCCTGCCTGCAAGAGCTCGAAAACTGATGCGGTGGTCGCCATGACATCCGGCTTGGATATTACTGGCCTGTGCAAGAGTTTTGGCGGCATCATCGTTGCCAACAATATCGACTTCACGCTGCGGCCGGGTGATCGCAAAGCATTGATTGGTCCCAATGGCGCGGGTAAAACGACATTTGCCAATTTGATTACCGGTTTCCTTGCGCCTTCAGCGGGCACGCTTCATCTTGATGGCCGCAATATAATTAATCTGAAAGAGGCCAAAAGGGTCAAAGCCGGTATTGCCAAGACCTTTCAGATAACAACCCTGTTCAAGCGCATGAGTGTGCGGGAAAATATCCGCCTTGCCATTCTGGAACGGGAAGGAAAAAGCTTTCGCTGGTTTGCAAAAGACAACGGATATTCCGATATTGAAGAGGAGATTGAGCAATTGCTTGAGCAATTCTCCCTCCAGTCTTCCGCTGCAGATGAAGTCCATGAACTGGCCTATGGCCGCCAGCGGCTTGTCGAGATGGCTTTGACGCTGGCCTTAAAACCCAGAATTCTGATACTTGATGAACCCTCAGCCGGTGTCCCTGCCAGCGATAGCCACATAATTACCGATGCCATAGAAAGACTGCCGGAAGACCTTTCAGTTCTCATAATCGAACATGACATGAACCTGGTGTTCAAGGTCGCACGGAAGATCGTTGTGCTGGTCAATGGTGCAATTCTTACCGAAGGCACACCCGGGGAAATTGCCGGCAACCAGCAGGTGCGTGACCTTTATCTGGGAGCCCGTCATGAACATTGATGTGAACATTCCGGTTCTCGAAACAACCAATATTTGCGCAGGTTACGGCGACACTCAAATTCTCAACAATGTGACACTGAGCGTATCGAAGGGCGAAAAACTTGCCATTACCGGGCGCAATGGCGTGGGCAAATCCACCCTGCTCAACACACTGATGGGACTTACCGATCTGCATGCCGGTTCGATAAAGCTACACGGCCAGACACTTCACACGTTGCCACCCCACAAGCGCGCGCTTAGCGGCCTTGGGCTTGTGCCGCAAACCCGTGATATTTTTCATTCGCTGACAGTTGAGGAAAATCTTCTTTCCGGCATGAAAAACAGAAATAACATTGAGGAAGCCTATGCCTTGTTTCCGCGGTTGAAAGAACGACGCAAAAATGGCGGCGCGCAGCTTTCCGGTGGCGAGCAACAAATGCTTTCGATTGCCCGAACGCTGATGGGAAGGCCAGATGTGATATTGCTTGATGAACCACTTGAAGGATTGGCACCAGTGATCTGTGACATGCTGATGGATGTATTTTTCAATCTGGCCGCCGATGGTGCACGCACCCTGGTGCTTGTCGAACAACATATCGAGCTGGCACTCGAGTTTTCCGACCGGATGCTCATTTTGGACAATGGGGAGATTGTGTTTCACGGACCAACGGAAACCGTGCGCGCTGACCCGTCCATTCTGGAGCAGCATATAGGGCTTGGAATAATGGAAACCTAACGTCAAATCACGAGGAAAAATCAGATGACCATGATTGAAGGACACACCGCAATTGAGCCTCCCAAGGGTGTACCCGTGTGGGATGTGGACCCGTATGATCCTGCCATTTTGAGCGATCCTGGCGAGTATTATGCGGAGCTGCGTTCCAAGGGACCGTTTGCCTATATTCCAAAATACTCGATTCTGGCGTGCGGGCGGCATGAGGAAACCAAAGAGGTCTTTTCAGACTGGCAACGTTTCGTCTCATCGCGTGGTGTCGGATTGCAGGATTTCAAGCTTGAAAAACCCTGGCGGCCGCAAAGTATCGTGGTTGAAGCGGACCCGCCCTATCACAGCCAAAATCGCAAAGTGCTGGCCCGTGCGATGTCGCCAAAAGCAATATCGGCGCTGAAAGAAGGATTCCAGATAGCCGCTGACAGGCTGATTGATGAACTCGTCGCGCGCGGCACCTTTGAAGCGGTGGAAGATCTGGCTGAAGCCTATCCGGTATCAATATTTCCGGATGCCGTTGGCCTGCAAGAAGGCAATAAAAGATGCCTGATCGACTATGGAGCCATGGTTTTCAACGGTCTTGGGCCGGACAATAAATTGCGTCAAAACGCGATGGCGATGGGCCCGGACATCGTGCCGTGGATCAATGAACAATGCCAGCGCAGCAAAATTGATCCAGGTGGATTTGGTGAAACAATATTTGCCGCTGCCGACGCAGGCGAAATAAACGAGGAAGAGGCTGGAATGCTGGTTCGTTCCCTGCTGTCCGCCGGTGTTGATACCACGGTTACCGGCATTGGCAGCACCGTTTGGTGCCTTGCAACCAATCCAGACCAGTTTGAGCGGTTAAAAGACGACCCGGACCTTTTACGCCCGGCCTTTGAAGAAGTTTTGCGCTATACTTCTCCGGTTCACTCATTTTGCCGAACGGCGGATGTGGATACCGAGGTTGCCGGTATTTCGATAAAAAAAGGCACAAAGATTTTATGTGTCCTTGGTGCGGCCAACAGCGACGAGACCCAATGGCCAGACGCGGGCAAGTTTGATGTTGCACGCCGTCCGATGGGACACCTGGCAATGGGGACAGGTATCCACGGCTGTGTCGGGCAAAATCTTGCCCGCGCCGAAGTCGGGGCTGTGCTGAATGCCATCATAAACAAGGTCGATAAAATTGAACTTGCAGGTGATGCCGTTTGGCGCCCTAACAACGCCATTCACGCGCTTGACAAATTACCAGTCAAATTCACCGGAAAATAATTGCCCGGCACATCAAGAGGAGACAGATAAGATTGACGAAAGTTACGTTTATTTCAGCGGACGGCATCAAGACTGTGGTTGATGCAAAGGATGGCGACAGTTTAATGCAAACGGCGGTCAATAACTCTGTTGACGGCATTGTTGGCGAATGTGGTGGTTCGATGATGTGTGCAACCTGCCATGTTTATGTTGATGCAGCTTTTGCTGACAGGCTACCGCCCCTTTCTGACAGCGAAGACGAGATGCTCGACAGCACGGTTGCCGAGCGCCGCCAAACCAGCAGGCTTTCATGCCAGATCGAAATTGGTCCTGATGTTGAAGGCATAATTGTCCACACACCCGAGGAGCAGCAATAATACCGGTAACAGAATTTGTTGCGACTAAATGATCGCTGGTTAATCCCTTGCCGTTAGCGGTACAATTTTGTACAGCGAACGCTAATTTTTCCGCAAACAGGAAGTTCCAGACCGATTTCATGAGTAATGTCAGCAACAAGAACCTGAAAACTGCGGCGCCTGATAAAGCACTTTGCCCGCAAGGGAGAATTTCAAGTCCAACCAAAGAAAGTCAGGGTCGGCAGATTGTCGATATTTCGACCTATACGCCCTATTTTCTTTCAGCGGTAAACAACGCCCTTTCCCGCGGAGCATCACAGCGATACCTGAAGATGTTTGGTATTGGTATTGTCGAGTGGCGGGTAATTTCGATGCTGGCAATTGAACCCCGCATTCCGGCATCCCGAATTTGTGATGTGATTTACCTCGACAAGGCCGGAACAAGTCGGGCCCTTAAACGGTTACTGGAGCAAAATTATTTACAGTTCAAAGCATCCTCCAGCGACCCGCGAAGAAAAATCTGGTGGCTTAATGCAAGAGGGTTCAAACTTCACGACAAAATTTTGTCAGTCGCACTGCAGCGCGAGCGGGTTTTGATTGAGGGGGTCGAACCTGAAGACCTCGAAATATTCCTGAAAGTCATTCGCCAGATGCGACAGAACGTGGATCAGCTTGGACAAGGCGACTGATAGGCCGGTCAGTCTTTTTTTAGCGTAAAGCGAAAATCACAACTTTTGTCGCCGCCCATGATAGTCCGGCTTCGCTTCAGCGTGATATCTGGATTATAGCCGGTGCAAAACGCACCATCTCGATTGCAAGATAACAAATGACCGATCTCGGCCAGCCCCATTTCCCTGTACATCTGGGAATATTTGCACTTGCGAATATCAAAATCCAGCCGGTCTTTTGAACGATGCAGAATGTCGACTTCAAGAACACCATCGAGCTCCCACAATGGTATGAGATCGGCAAAATCTTCAAGATCAGGTTCCGGATTTGAGGATCCACGCATGGATTTCCCCTGGGCAATTGCCGATCTTTTTACCGCTTCGCTGATGATTTCCTGTGCCTCCTCTTTTCCATGACGTTCCAAAGCCACATCATAAACGTCTTTGAGAATTGCAGCCTCTGCGCGCCGCAATTCGAGCATGGAAATCTTGGTCATAAAATATATCCTTGTTGATTGATAATTTGTCAGATTGGCAATGGCCCAAGATCCAGTTGAGAGACATCCAGCCGGTTTTCCTCAAAAATCACTAGACAACCGCATGCCTGTTCAGGTGGCACCACAATTGCTGATTCCGTCAGTACAGGGCTAAATCCATTGCTTTTCAGCATCGCTTCAAGTTTTGCAATCGGCGCAACCCGCACCGTAAATCCGGCAATGTGGTCGCCCTCATGGATCAAACCAACTCCGGGAAAATGTTGGCTATAGCCGCCGCGGTCATAAATATGCAGTTCAACTTCGCCAAGCGTGACAATGACCGGACTGCCTGACTGGCGTTTGGTAATAATTCGCGCACCCCAGTATTTTTCATAATGCCCGGCGGATTTCACCGGATTATCTGAAACAGTGATGATGTTTTTCAGCAGATTGGCATCATTGCTGTGGGTGACAAATTCCGGGCGCCGGTAGTGATGGGGTGTTTTATGCTGGCAGGCAATCCAGTGAAACGGTGCCTGTCCGGCTTGCGGCAACACAATTGAAAATGCCAGATCAAGCACCTCTCCATCTGCCAAGGTCCAGTCTCTTTCCCCGTCAATCACCGGGGAAACCTTCATTCCCGCCGCAAGTAAATATGTCCGGGTTTTTTCAGCATCCCGTGTTGCTGCAACAATCAGCACAGGTTTGTTGGCTGATTTCAGTGCAACTGCCATTGTTGGCGGTGCTTTGGAGGAATCAACCAGCGACATCATCTCGATAAAGTTGGGCGAGCCGCTGCGATTGCCATCAAAACAAACCAGCCTGTTACTAAGGCCAGGTAAATTTCCCTTTGGCGTTGTCGTAAATCCCATGCGTAAAAACACTTCGGCAGCTTCATTACTGTCGCGCACAGAAATCATGATGTGGTCTATGTCAAACAGGGCTGAACCCATGTTTTAAGTTCTCAACTGGCTGTTGGCAATTACCCGCAACTTACCCATGCATCGCTATAATGTCAATAATGTTGACTAAATAGCATCGCAATTTCAAACACGTCTCTTCCTGTCCCTTGGGTGTGAAGGGGATGGGCGGATATTTTTTGCAAGTTTTATCGACAATAATAGCTGCCGAAACTGTTCAAGCCCCTCAACCCCGACAATGTCTGAAATGTCGTTTTCAGCCTTGCGCAATGCTGCGATGCCACAATCCAGTAATTTGCGTCCGGCTTCTGTTACATTAACAATGCGGTTGCGTTTGTCGTTTGGATCGCGGGACCAGTCCAAAAAACCATGGTCAACAAAACCGGCAACTAGTTTGCTCATAGCCTGTTTGGAAATTCCTGCCTGCCTTGCCATGTCGGTCACTCTCGTGCCCTCCATCTGCATGGTGCGCATCACGTGGGCATCGGCTGACTTGATCATTGGATAATCAGACTGGCGCAGATACATCATCGCCTGTTTGTCAAAGAAAAAATGGACATCCTCGATCAATCGACCGAGATTGGTTTGCCGTATATGGTCAAAATCCTCATCAGCCAAAGCCGGTTGCTGTTTGTCATTCATGTGTTTGCCCAGTTCCAATCGTCTGGCAGGTTGCCCGGATTTCACCAAACTCAACGCAACCGGCCTGTTCCCGCCGGGGCCAATTTTATCGAACAAGCTGCCCAAATGGAACCTGTTTCTCAACTAGCGGTCATCATCAAGAAATTGGCGCAGATCTTCCGGAATTGGCATGGTTTTGCTCAGCTTGATATTAGCACCACCGGTGTTGCCCTTTGGGACCTTGCCAAGGGCCGAACCAATCATCCCCAATGGAATTCTGACAAGCTGTCCGCCAATTTCCCGCAAATCACCTGTTCTCAAGCCGACAATAAACATCCAGATATGGGTCCGCACATGCGGCAAAACATAGAACTGGCCAAGCACGTGGGCGCGCTCAAAATGATGAAATGCCTTTGCATGATCACCCTTGAAAAAACATGATTTGCCGACAGTCATTTCGGCATTGAATGCCTCTCTCAGTTTGCGGTTCATTGCACCCTCCTGGTGTAACAATTTCGACCAGCCGAACAGTCCTGCAGGCAACTATCGGGTATTACAGCAAACGGACCATCTCCGGCTGGTTCAATCATTCTCACCCAAATTTGTTTGACAGTCAACATTGTTGACTATATAAATATTGTCAAGCAGAAATCGGTTGAGTTTCGGGTAAGACAAACTCAACTGGCTTTCGCCACTAACTTTTTGTAATCCATCTTTTCGTAAACCCATCTTTCGTAAACATTGTGGTCTGCAATCGTAGCCGCGCCAGGAGGATTTTCGTGAACAGTACTACACAACAAAACAAGGTTGAATTTGACAATCCAGGGCGAGGAAGGATCTATGATTCTATCGTCGAAACCATTGGCAATACACCTCTTGTACGGGTGCCGGGTCTGACCGCTGATAATCGGCTTGTTGGCGACCTGGCGCTTAAACTTGAATTTTTTAATCCGATATCCAGTGTCAAAGACCGCATTGGCGTGGGCATGATAATTGATCTGGAACAGTCAGGGAAAATTTCTCCCGGAGACACCCTGATTGAACCAACATCCGGCAATACTGGTATCGGCCTTGCATTTGTTGCCGCATCACGCGGCTATCGTCTGATATTGACTATGCCCGATTCGATGTCCGAGGAACGCTGTAAAATGCTCAAATATCTTGGTGCTGAACTTGTTCTGACGCCCAAAGAAGAAGGTGTGATCGGTTCAATCAGCAAGGCCAGGGAACTGCTGACTGAAAATCCCGGCGCGGTTATGCCCAGCCAGTTTACCAACCCTTCCAATCCGGCAATCCATTCTAAAACCACAGCCGAAGAAATCTGGGCGGATACCGAAGGCGATGTTGAGGCCATCATTTGCGGCGTGGGTACAGGCGGCACCATTACGGGCATTGGCCAGGCGTTGAAACCGCGCAAGGACAGCCTCAAAATGATCGCCGTGGAACCTGAAAACAGCCGTGTACTTTCCGGCGGCAGCCACAGCCCGCATGCTATTCAGGGAATTGGCGCCGGTATCATTCCCGAGATTCTTGATCGTTCAATTATAGACGAGTTTATTCCGGTCAGTGATGATGAAGCCATCAATACGTCCCGGGCAGCGGCCCGTATTGACGGCATTCCAATGGGCATATCCTCAGGGGCGGCGGTTGCTGCCGGCATTCGGGTGGCCAAAAGACCTGAAATGGCCGGCAAACTGATTGTCGCGATCATACCAAGTTTTGCCGAGCGTTATTTGTCGACGGTTTTGTTCGATGGAATTTAAGAACCGGCTGAGCCTGCTGACAGGGAGTTGTCAGTTGGTATGAGATAATTGGTGTTGGTCAATTATCAAACAAGGAAAATATCCATGACCAACCACATCATCGAAGTTGTAACCTTCAAACTGGTAGAAGGTATCAGCGACCAGGAATTTTTGAAAACTGTTCCGGCATCCAGCGAATTTGTCCGCCACTTGAAAGGTTTTGTTGCACGACGGCTTTCGAAGGCCGATGATGGCACCTGGCTCGAGCACATAGAATGGGAAAGCCTGGAAGATGCCAATGCTGCTTCTGAAAAGTTTATGAAAGAAGAGAGCCTTAAACCCATGATGCAGGCAATTGACGGACCGGGGGCAAAAATGGGGCATAACCAGCTTCTGGTTTCAGTGGGATAAATTGCGCAGAACAGACAGGCTTTTTGAAATTATGCAAATATTCCGCGGCGGTAAACTCTGCCGCGGAAGCGAGATCGCCGAGCAACTGGAGGTTTCGCTGCGCACTGTTTATCGCGACATCAATACGCTGGTGGCTTCCGGAGTGCCGATAGAAGGCGAACGCGGGGTCGGATATATATTGCGTGAGCCGATATTCCTGCCGCCAATGACCCTGACGTCCTCTGAACTGGAAGCTCTGCACCTGGGAATGGAAATTGTCCGGCAAACCGCCGGGCGCGACATTTCCGAGGCGGCCAACAGACTTTTGATAAAGATTGACGCTGTTCTGCCAAGCAATTCACAGGGGCGCGAACACCTCGGTGATTTGTCGATATTCATCCCGGGTTCCGGCCGCGAACTGCCCCATCTTGCACGGTTAAAATCGGCAATCACCACCCGGCAGGTAATCGAAATTGATTATCTGTCGCTTGCCAATAAATCAACCAGCCGTTTCATACGGCCGTTGCAATGTGAGTATTGGGGTAACGTCTGGACCTGCACAGCATGGTGCGAATTACGCGATGGTTTTCGCGCATTTCGCATTGATCGGATTGAGCGGAGCAGCGAGTGCGGAAGAACATTTCAAACAGAGCCGGGTAAATCCTACGAGGACTACCTCGCGGCACTTGTTTTGTCCAAAAATAGAAACTAAACAAACAGCCCTATCCTGCCGCACCTTGAATGTAATACAGTCAGTTTTACCTGCTAAAACAGTAATCCCACATAGTTTTCCCCCAGTGAGGCCGAGGCTTTTTCTGATGAAAACAGACAGTCCAGACCCCAGAGTATCCATCAAAAGCATGGTTCGCTCGCGTTATGTTTTGCTCATGGCCATTTCTCGCTGCGCCTGGATGGTCGGCGAAATCAATCCTTGAAAGGATAGCAACAATGGCAAGTTCTAACAACGCGATCAAGGCTTCGGATCTTTTGGTCCGGGCGCTCGAAAACGAAGGGGTCGAGTATATCTTCGGAGTACCGGGCGAGGAAAATCTCGATTTTCTGGAATCCTTGCGAACTTCGACCATAAAACTGATCCTCACCCGCCATGAACAGGCCGCAGGTTTTATGGCCGCCACCTATGGCCGGATGACTGGCAAAGCCGGAGTGTGCCTTTCAACCCTTGGTCCAGGAGCAACCAATCTTGTAACTGCCGCCGCCTATGCGCAACTTGGTGCCATGCCGGTGTTGATGATTACCGGACAAAAGCCGATCAAGACCAGCAAGCAGGGACGCTTTCAGATTATTGATGTTGTCGCCATGATGCGACCGATCACAAAATTTGCCCGGCAGATCGTCAATGGCAACACCATACCCAGCCTGGTGCGTGAAGCATTTCGTCTGGCTCAGGAAGAACGACCGGGCGCTGTTCACCTTGAATTACCTGAAGATATTGCGGCAGAGATCGTGCACAACAACCCGTTGTTTCCTGCCACATCGCCGATGCGACCCGAGTGCAATGATCTTGCCATGAATCAGGCGGTGGCGATGATCAGAAAGGCAAAACATCCCTTGCTGCTGGTTGGTGCCGGGGCAAACCGCAAACGCATCATCAATGCACTGGGAAATTTTGTCGACAAAACCGGCATCCCGTTTTTCAACACCCAAATGGGCAAGGGCGTGATTGGCGGGCATCACAAACTCTATATTGGTACCGCAGCACTGTCAGACGGCGACTACCTGCACAACGCGATTGACCATGCTGATCTGGTGATCAATGCGGGCCATGATGTGGTCGAAAAACCGCCATTTTTTATGGAACACGGTGGCAAACAGGTTATCCATGTCAATTTTAGTTCCGCGGTGGTGGATGAGGTTTATTTTCCGCAGCTGGAGCTTGTCGGCGATATTGCTGCAAGTTTCGACAGGCTGACAAAAAAGCTCGAGCCAGTGACAGGGCACGACTTTAGCTATTTCATGCGGGTGCGGGAAAAAGTCATGGAGCATATTTCGGAAGGCTCTGACGATCCAAGATACCCCATGATCCCACAGCGAATTGTTGCCGATGTGCGCACTGTCATGCCGGAGGATGGCATCATTGCGCTTGACAACGGCATCTACAAAATCTGGTTTGCCCGCAATTATCTGACCACTCAGCCTAACACCGTACTGCTTGATAATGCGCTTGCGACCATGGGAGCAGGCCTGCCCTCGGCGATGATGGTGGCGCTGCTTTACCCGGACAAAAACGTGATGGCGATTTGCGGTGATGGCGGTTTTATGATGAATTCACAAGAGCTTGAAACCGCCGTACGGCTTAACCTTAATCTGGTGGTTCTGATTTTGCGCGATGATTCCTATGGCATGATCCGCTGGAAGCAGGCTGCTTTGGGACTGACCGACTGGGGGCTCGAATATGGCAACCCGGACTTCGTGCAATATGCCAGTTCCTATGGCGCCCATGGACACCGGGTGGGTTCCACCGAAGAATTTGTGCCCTTGCTGAAAAGGTGTTTTTCAAAAGGCGGAGTGCACGTCGTCGAAGCACCGGTTGACTACAGCGAGAACAAACGAGTCCTGATCGACGAGCTCTCAAAGAGCGCTTGTGTGGTGTGATCATCTGAGATTCACAAGAGATGAATTTCGGCTGCCGGGTCTGGTTTATACCGTTGTTGGGGTAGTCGCTAAACACCTCCAAAAAACCGACTGAATTAAATAAGTAGTAATGCCACCGTGGTATATATTCATTCAACAATGACTATTTTAAAGTGATTCTATGATTGCTCAATCTGGCTTTGCACCTAAATTTTCGAACTTCCTATGGCCGTCCGAAAACACTGACGGGAGTTATAATTCAGGCAAGTTAAACCGTCTGGCGATTATGACGGCCATGTTGTCTGTGTTTTTTGAAAAAGCCGGAAGGCTTGCAAAATATAACGTCGAATATGGATATGAGCCAATTTTTCTGACCGCGGGAATGCTGTTGGCGCTGCCTTTTGTTCTTGTCGAAAAATACAGCCGTTGGGCGATACTGGCTTTTGTTCTGCTTTTGCTGCCTTCAATTTCCGCCGACTGGGTGACCTATGCCAATCACAGCTGGCTGGCGGTTTGGACAATTCCTGTTTCACTGCTGTTTGTGAAGTATTGGGATGACCCGCTTTTTGCCGATTACCTGAGAATAACCCTTGGCGTGGTTATGCTTGCGGCGTTTGCCCAAAAGGTTCTGGCCGGCACATACTGGGATGGAAGTTACATTGCCTATTTAAGCCACTATGGTAGCACAACCGAACGGTTGTTTGGATTTTTGTGTTCGGATACTACACTTCAGCAACCTTGTGGTTGGCATCGATTTATCGGTATTTTTCTTCTTGTTTGGCAATTTGCAGTTGGTGTCCTGTTGCTCGTAGGCATACGTTCGCTGTTGTTTTTGTCAGTGGAAATTGGTTTTTTGCTCGGCGCCGGTTTATTTGCTGATGAAATGAATTTTCAGGTATTGAACATCGCACTTTTATGCATCGCATTCAGAGTTGGGATGTCATATCGACTATTTGCTGCATGCGTGGTTTTGTTATTGGTTGATATGCACGGGATCGGGGAGTTTATCGATTATGCCATTTAATTTATCTCTGGCAAAACTCAAGAATTTATCCGGCCTGCATTATGTCATTATTGGGCTGTTGACGGTGCACGTGTCGTGGATCGTATTCCATATGAATCTGGTAAGTAAGGATCTTATCAACCCCTGGAAGCTTGGCGGATATGGTATGTATACTAAACCGAACAACAAAGCCCGGCTGCGGGTTTATGACATTCGGGATAAAACCAAAAGACTTTCCAAAAAAACCTATGCCAGCAAAAACTTTCGTGATGAAAATTTGCGCTACATTTTCCGGTGCCGGAAAATTACTGAAGAAGCTTTTTTGATATTCTTGCGCGACAACCCGCATTTGGCAAATGTCGACCTGCGATTTTTGATCCGGGAACGCAAATTTACACGCAGTCCAGTCGCGGTTAAATGGGTGCCGCATTCGGTGGCGGAAATCAAATGGCAACAGTCTGACAAGTTGACCTATAGCGGCTCAGTCTGCGGCGAAGAATATTCCGGCGAGATCGAATACAGGCCATGAAGCCGTCTGAGGTAATTCTCGTATATGACCACGATTGCCCGGTTTGTCACAACTACTGCCGAGTTCTCGCCATAAGAGAAGCGGCCGGTAATCTGACCATTTTGAACGCCCGCAACAATCCACCAATTATGGATGAAATCAACGCACTGGGGATCGATATGGATGAAGGCTTTGTCTTAAAAATTGGCGATCAATTTTATCACGGAGCTGACGCCATTCACACACTGGCATTGTTGAGCACAAAAACCGGTATATTTAACCGCCTCAACTATTATATGTTCAAATCCAAATTGCTGTCCCGATTGTTATATCCGGGACTCAAAACCGGCAGAAGAATATTGCTTATTTTACTCGGCAAATCAAAACTGAATAATTTGAACAATACCGGCTGATGATCAATTGCCCTCATGTTTTATTAGATAGGTATGTTGTCATCAAAGTCTGTGGACAAATAATTTACAACATTAACGAGACCCAATTTCAACCACGCCTTTGACTTTATGGAACCGTTCAAGAATATATTTTCCCCGCAATTGGTGGCTTGCATCGGCGAACATCTGGACAGGCACATGCCGACGTTTGATCGCGTCGGATTTGAAAAACCGATCCTTGAAAATCTGCACAGTCTTGAACTGAAAGCCCGCATCCAGCTGATTGCGGATCAACTGCACCGGGCCTTGCCGAATGATGAAAAAGTCCGGGCCGATGTTCTAAACGCAATATTGCACCCTGATGAACTGGATCACGCCAATCAACCAAGCGACGAGCATGGCATTTGCGGCTGGGGAATTCAGCCTCTGGTCACGGTGGTTGGCCAGCACGGGATTAATGATTTCGAGCGATCGATGGATTTGTTAAAACAGATGACCAAACGGGCTACTTCCGAATTTGGCATTCGATATTTTTTACTGGCTGATCAAACCCGCGCCTTAAAAATCATGCAAGACTGGATCGATGACCCCAACCGCCATGTGCGACGGCTGGTATCAGAAGGCACCCGGCCGCGACTGCCCTGGGCAATGCAGTTGCCCCAATTGATGGCAGACCCGTCGCCGATGTTGCCATACCTTGCGGCACTGCGCGATGACGACGAAGAGTATGTTCGCCGCTCGGTGGCAAATCACCTCAATGATATTGCCAAGGATCATCCGGACATGGTCGCTGATCTTGCCAATGACTGGATGAAGGATGCCGGTAAAAACCGCGAGAAGCTGGTGCGTCATGCCTGCCGTTCGTTGATCAAACAGGGCCACTCCCGGGCGCTTGAGGCTTTTGGCATCGGTCCGCCGGTAATTGAGCTTACACAGCTGGTTGTTGCCACGCTGCAAGTTCAGTTTGGGGACAAACTGGAATTTTCTGCAACCTTGAAATCGATAGGCAACAAACCGCAACGGCTGGTAATTGACTATCTGGTACATTTCAAAAAGGCCAATGGCAAGCGCGCAGCAAAAGTTTTCAAGTGGAGCAAACTAACCCTTGGTCCGGGCGAAATTCGATCAATTACCCGCGCCCATCCTATCCGCCCGATCACCACGCGGCGTTATTATGCGGGCCTGCAAGGATTATCGCTACGGATCAATGGCGAAGACATTGGCGAGGCCGAATTTGAACTGATTATGCCGGGTGATGCGGATTAGACTTGAAGAAAGTTTGAGCCGGTATTGCAAGCCAATTCGGTGGCAGAAATCCCGCCACCGAAGGTCTGTTTGTTGTATTGGCAGCAATCAGTCTTTCACCACTGCAGTGCGCAGATTGCCAAGATGCCTGTCCCATCCTGCATCCAGCGCGGTAATCAGACCCATTGCCATTTCTCCCATGGCTTCGCCAAGGCCGCGATGTTCCATTGACAATTTGGTGCCGCCTTCAACCTCCTCCAGGGTCCAGACAACAGTCGAAATTTTATCGCCCATCGGTTTGATGGTAAATGTATAAACAAGCCTTGATGGCATATCCATCTCCAGCACATTTCCCCAGCACATCGTGTTTACGGTGCCGTCATCTTCGCTTTGAACCAGCGCGTAATCCTCGCCTTTCGACAAATCGCTTTCGGCTGGATAAAACCACAGGCCAAGTTTGTCCTTGTCAGTAAGAAATTCCCATACGGTTTCTCGCGAAACAGCAAAAAATACAGATTTATTGATGGTTGTTTGGGTCATTAATAATTTTCCTTGTTAGTATCTTCGTGATCTTCGATAGCGGATTTCAGATTATCCAGTTTGTCATCCCAGAACCGGTTGAAGTAGTTGAGCCATTCCGTTGCCGATTTGAGCCCCAGAGGTTCCAGCTTGTTGATGCGTTCGCGCCCCTGGGTGTGAACTGAAATCAGTTTGCCTTCTTCGAGAATGACCAGGTGTTTTTTGATTGCCGCACGGGTCACTTCAAAACGGTTCGAGACTTCAGCAATGGTCATATCCCCAGTGCTCAAATGCATCAGGATTTGACGGCGGGTCGGATCGGCCAGCGCCCGAAACACCCCCTGCTCCGCGCCGATCATTGGCTGACCGGCCCGACAGGCAATCGCACCGTCATGTAGGCCCCCTTGATCCGATCACCCTGCAGGGCTGTAAAGCCAACACCCTCTTTGGAAGTTTTCCAATTCATTTGACCGAGTGGTAAATTTGTTATTTGTTCGGCGGCAATTGAGCCAGTGGCAACAATGCCAAGGGCAATTGCCGCTATTGTTCTAAAAACTGATTGTCCTGCTGACATGACCCATCCTTTATAATACCATTTGGTATCGCAATACATAATACCTTTTGGTATTATGTCAAGCCGTCAAAAGCTGAACAGGAAATACAAGCTGTTAGATTTGAAGTTTATCGGCTCAGGCAATCATGAAAAGCGGAAACAGCCGGATGTAAATTCGGCAACACCACCCGCCTGCTCTCATTGATCTTACGCCTGCAATTCGGCAAAAATCTCGTCCATAATGGCATAACCACCTTCCCAGCCCTTGCCCATATTGGCCACTGCACCGGCAAAACAGGCTTTTTCGGCATCAGTAGCCTCAAGCGGGGCCCAGGTCAGTCTGACAGTTGTTTTTCCTCCGGCTTCAGCAAATGTTACCGTGGTCAAAAGCACTGCGGGCCAATCGGCCATCATCGGATTCGGGGTCGAATTCCAATTGGCATCAGTAGATGAATAATGATGCCAGACGAGTTTCTCGGGTTTGATAACCTCCTGAAAGACCACTTTACTGTAAAATGAATTGCCGCGCATTTTCATCTCGTTGAGCCACACGCCGCCGGGTCTAACATCCAGTTCATGAATGATTGTCTCAACGCCCGGCCCATACCAGCGGGCAAGCAGATCGCTTTCAGTCCAGGCCCGCCATACCATTTCACGTGGCGCATCAAATTCCCGGTCCAACACATATTCAGGCAATTCGCTCATAACTGTTTTTCCTGCTTTTCTGATTGTTGCAAAGTAATCAACAGATCATCAAGCTGGTTAAAGCTTGTCTGCCAAAAGGATTTGAAATTGTTCAGCCAGTCAACCGCTGCAGCCATTTGATCAGCTTTCAGTTTGGCCGGTCGGCGTTGTTCGTCAATACCGCGTTCAATCAACCCCGCTTTTTCCAACACCTTCAAATGCCGCGAAACCGCCGGCTGGCTGATTTCAAACGGCGCGGCAATCTCGTTTACCGAAGCCTGACCTTCGACAAGTTTTGACAAGATTGCCCGTCTGGTCGGATCTGCCAATGCCGCAAAAACCGCATCAAGATTGGGTTGATTTTCAATATAACTATCTTGTTCCATAACATATTTGTTATATGATATTGGAGCAATCGTCAATCACTTGCGCGCAATATTATTTCAAAATTGCAGTTGTTGGATTAAATTTTCTATTTATTGAACACGAAATACTGGATTGTACCTGAAGGTTTCTTTGGATACGGTAATATTTTGAGTCGAAGTTCGGGGGATATTTTGTCAATTAAACCAATTCGTGTTGCAATTCTGGGCGGCGGTCCAGCAGCTCTGACCACCGCTTTTGAACTTACCAATCCGGACCAGAATAGTTCTTACGAAGTCACCGTCTATCAAATGGGCTGGCGGCTGGGTGGCAAATGCGCCAGTGGTCGAAATCGTAACAGCCACAACCGTATCGAAGAACACGGGCTGCATGTTTTTTTTGGCTATTACGATAATTCATTTGAGGTTTTGAAAAAAGTCTATGAAGGGCAAGCCTCTTTAGGCGCGCAAAAATACCCGACAATTTATGACGCACTGGTGCCGAGCAACAACATTACCCTTTGCGAAAAGGATGGTGAAAAATGGGACACATGGAGCATCAGGGCGCCCGATATGCCGGGTCTGCCGGGCAAGGACAAAGCGCCCGATCTTTGGTCTTTGTTCCTGCACGGGCTTTCAAGCGTATCCCACCTGATCGGGCTGTTCTCCTCCAGGACCAATGACCCTCAACCCGGCCAATCAGAACCGCACTGGTGGTCGAGGCTGACCGATATTTCATTCAAGGACATCGAACATTTGTTTGAACACGAGGGCGGGCGTGCTTTTTCCATTGCCAGGGCCTTTGCCGAGGGAATGGATCCAGTCGATCGAAATCACGGAAATGAACACCAATCGCGGCTTGTTTCACTGCTTGAAGATGCAAAACAGGAAATTGAAAATATCTGGAAAGAGGAGGGATTTGACAGTTGGTGGTCCAATCTCGAAAAAGACTTGCGCCGACTTTATATCATGCTTGACCTTGCCTTCACGGTCGGTCTCGGAGCGCTGCGCTCAGGATTGTTTTTTGACCACACCAAGGCGGTGGCCAAACTCAATGAGGTGGATTTCAGGGCATGGCTGACCCTGCAGGGTGCCAAACAGATCACGGTTGAATCGGCTTTTGTCAGGGCATTTTACGATCTGACCTTCGCTTATCCCGATGGCGATCATAACAGCAAAGGTGATCTCGCCGCCGGTAGCACACTGGCCGGTTTGTTCAACATGATCTTGTATCGCGGGGCGTTTTTATGGAAAATGCGCGCTGGTACCGGCGATATTGCCGCCGCACCCTTATACAAGGTCTTGCAAAGTCGCGGGGTTAAATTCGAGTTTTTCAACAAGGTGACAGAACTCGTTCCCTCACTGTTTCAGGACCAGATCGAAACCGTGAAAATTTCCCGTCAGGTTCAGCTGACCGGTGCGGACTATAATCCCTTATTTACTTGCGACGGGCTCGATTGCTGGCCGTCAGAACCCGACTATGATCAAATTGTCGAGGGTGCAGAGCTCAAACACCGCAAGATCAATCTGGAATCCCGCTGGACCACATGGCAGAATACAGGCGGCGATATCGAGTTGCAGTATGGCCGCGATTTTGACGTGATTGTGCTGGGTATTCCTGTTGATGCGCTGCCCGACATTTGCCCGCAAATTTTGAAGCAAAAAGCCGACTGGCGGGCGATGGTCAAAAACGTCAAAACGGTCCAAACCCAAAGCATGCAGTTGCTGTTCAACGATGACCGCACAAAACTTGGCTCGCTTCCGGCGGGCACGGTTATTGGTGCTAACGATACTTCACCGTTTAACGCTTCAGCCGATATCAGCGAAGTTTTAAGCGCCGAAACATGGGACGCAAACGGCCCCAAACATTTGTCTATTTCATCCGGTGCGCTGCCCGGCCCATCAACCGCTCCGGCACCGTGTGACCATGATTTTCCTGCCGCCGCCAAAACCATGGTCAAAAAGACCGCCCTCAGTTTTATCAAAAATGGCGCACCGGTGTTGTGGCCAAAGATCACTGAAACCGGTAAATTCGACTGGAACGCCCTTTGGTCGCCAAGTGATGCCACAGGAGCAAAGCGGCTCGACAGCCAGTATCTGCGGGCCAATATTGATCCCGACCAGCGCTATACACTTTCGGTTGCGGGCAGCGCTGCCTACCGGCTCAGGACCGATGCATCGGGGTACTATAATCTCTATCTGACTGGAGACTGGACCGATAACCCGGGAAATCTTGGCGGGTTTGAATCGACCATCATGTCCGGGCGTCTGGCATCACGGGCGATATCGGGATTGCCCAAACAAATTGCCCGGGTTGATGCGGAAAGCCCCTATTACAACATGCGGAAACCTTATGAAAATCCGCAAAAAGCACCGTTATTCGTCGAATATAACGGCATTCAGACCTTTCCAGGGCCTTTCACATTTCACAACGTAGAAATGTGGAGTTTTTTCCTGCCCGGCAATTACGCAAAAATGCAGACGATGGTTGACAGGATATTTAACATTCCAAGCGGTGGAGCGGTTTCCTACGTGCCGTTGAGCAGCATGATGATGATGACATTCATGGACATCACCGATGCCAGTTCACGCTATCATACCCAAGCATCGGGTGCCTATGAACGCGAGGTCGCGTTCTGGATATTCCTGGGTCGCGAGGAAACGCCGGGCAGCGGAAAAATTGTCGACCTGGCAGGATTTACCCCCTATCTGGTGATCAATAATCCGCTTGGATATACCGAAGGGCGTGATGTATGGGGTTATGCCAAACAACCGGGTCATGTGACCCTGCCATCGAGCAATCCGCCGGTGACCGAATTTATTGTTGATGCCTTTGGCGTTAAAAGCGACCCGTTTACCGAGCCTTGGGATTATCAGCGTCTTTTGACCGTCAAACCGGTGGCTGGCAGCCAATCCGGCAACGAAAGGTCGTGGAGCGGATTACCTGCCATGGTCGGCGAAATTGAAAGGGCCATGCGCGATCTGAATATTGGCCTCGACCCGACCTGGCAACTGACGGAAAATCTGCTCGAGGATTTTATACACAAACGCATGCAGCAGGTATTCCTCAAACAGTTTCGTGATATCGTGGTGCCAGAGCGTGCCTGCTATCAGGCGATTACCCGGGCTGCCACGGTGGTCGAAAAGATCGAAGGCATAACCCTCACCCAATCCTATGAAATGGTGGTTGAGGATTTGTTCAACACCGCATTGGTTGAAACTCTGGGCATCGGTGCGAATGTTAAACTGCCATTCGGTATGCATTTTACCATGGATTTTTCATTGCAGAACGGCAGCATATTGTGGAAAGCGGGAGAATAATCAATGAGTGACATTTCAGCAAACAGCGGTTTGAAAAAAGAAAAAATTACCATAATCGGCGGCGGTCTTGGTGGTATGACTGCAGCCTATGCGCTTTCCGCGCCGGAGCAAAAAGACCGCTACGACATCACGGTTTATACCATGGGCTGGCGGCTTGGTGGCAAGGGCGCCTGCGGGCGAAACCCCGAAATCGGCAACCGGATTGAAGAACACGGCCTGCATATCTGGTTTGGTTGTTATGACAATGCTTTTACCATGATGGGCAAAGTTTATGACGAGCTTGCCCGGCCACCGGGAACACCGCTGGCCACTCTGGATACCGCGTTTCGCAAACAAAGCAATTTTGTCTTGAGCGAAAAGGTCAATGATGAATGGCGGCAATGGCTTCTGGAGTTTCCACCCAATGATATCAAGCCCGGTGGTCATCCGGAGCTTTGGGATTTTTTGACCATCATCATGGACTGGTTAAAAAAGATTCTGGCAGATGTCGGATTTACGGCAAGTGGCAAACCTGCCGGTCATGTCCTTGATCTGATAGCGAGTTTTGAAAAACCTGATGAACATAAAAAGCGGCTTGCGGTTCTTCGCGGCGACAACAATATCGTCGATGTGGGGGATATTGCCCACGAATTGCATGGCCTGTTGAGCGGCATCAAAAAAACTTCCGAAAAACATGCGGGGTTTTGGGCAAAAGCATTTGCCGGAACGCTGAAACTGTTGGCAGAACTTGTCTGGGAAGCGCTAAAAGACAAATTGCCCGAAGATGATGATGCCCGCCGCGGCTGGATCATGACCAATCTCGGCACAACGGTCATGCGTGGGATTTTCACTGCTGTATTCGTCGGCAACGGGGTTGATTCAATCAATGCCATTGAAGGGCGTCAATGGTTACGCAACAATGCAAGTCTGGCCGATGATGCGGTAGGTGATCCAAATGGTCTGGCGTTTAATCATGCTCCCATTCAGGCACTTTATGACGCCTGTTTTGCCTATGTGGAGGGTGATACCGACAAGCCAGACTTTTCTGCGGCAACACTTTTGCGTGCCTGCCTGTGGCTGCCATTCAGTTATAAAGGTGCCTTTGCCTATGAAATGCAGGCGGGCATGGGCGATACGATCTTCACCCCGTTTTATCAGGTGCTTTTATCGCGTGGGGTAAAGTTTAACTTCTTCAGCGAGGCGACCGCGCTGGAGGCCGCAGCGGACGGCAAATCTCTAGAAAGTATCACCATAACCAAACAGGTTACAACAAGGGGCGATCGCTACAATCCGCTGGTCAAGGTGCAGGGGCTTTTGTGCTGGCCAAATAACCCTCTTTATGGACAAATCGAACAGGGCGATGAACTCAAGCGCCGGGAAATCAATCTTGAACACTACAATTCAAGCTGGCAAAACAGCGGCCCGTCGCAGCAATTGATTGCAGGCAAAGACTTCGACCATCTGGTGTTCGCGGTGCCCTTGCCGGCCCATAATAAAATTTGCCCCGAGTTGATTACCAGCAGCGAAAACTGGAGCAATGCTGTTGCCAATGTAAAGGCTTCCCGCACTCTGGCTGTGCAATTGTGGTTTGAACTGACCCGCCAGGAACTGGGTGTTTCAACGCCACCGGTTATTACCGGCACCTTTGTTGAACCCTGGGCCAGTCTGGCCGATTTTTCCCACCTGTTGCCGCGCGAGGACTGGTCGGACAAACCGGTCAATTACCTTTCCTATACCTGCGGCGTGTTGCCCGACACGGCTGGGGAGACCCAGGAAAAAGCGCGCGACTATGTTTATGCGAGCATTCATAATTTTCTCGCCAATGATTCAGGCGCACTTTGGCCGCGCGCCTATAATCGTGGTGATGTCAGTGGCTTTGACTGGGATGCTTTATGGTCTGCCGATGGTGCGGCAGGTGAAGACAAGCTGAAATCGCAATACTGGCGGGCCAATATTGATGTCAGTGAGTTGTATATCCTGTCGACCCATACCGGTATGGATTTTCGGCCAAAAACCAAGGCCGCGGGACTGTCCAATCTTTATTTCGCCGGTGACTGGACCAATAACGGGTTCAATATTTCATCTGTCGAAGGGGCGGTAATGTCCGGATTGCAGGCGTCGCGGTCTATATCCGGTTATCCAAAAAACATTATTGGCGAAGACCCGCGATCGCTGTCGCCAAGCGATGAATAATCTCACCCCAGTTCGGACAACGCCTTTTTGGCAATATCAACCTTGTGTACCAGTCCCATAACTTCAAACTGCCTGACAGCCTCGCTGATATGGGATTTTTGCGCTTCCAGACCCAGTGAGGTCATGCGGCCAAGTTGTAAATTTGCCATCGCCACCTCATATCGCAGTCCGGTATTTAGTGCTCCCTCCAAACCTTGCCGGGTTGATGTCAGCGCCTTGTTTTCATTGCCGTTCAAAAGCTCCAGCCTGCCGCGCAGAATCAGATATTGCGGGCGCGAGACGGTGAAACTTTTGGAAAATCCGTCAAATCCTTTCAACGCAGTACCCGCCTTTCTGAATAATTCCTTGCGGGCAATATCAACATCACCAATCTCGAGATAGTCCATGAACAGGGCGGCGATTTCCTCATAGGCATCCATGGCGTAATAGCCGATGGGTGGCGTGCTGCGGATACATTCAAGCGCTTCGTTGGCAAGCCTCCATCCGGCATCTTTGTTGCCAGCGCGATGTTCAGATACCGCCAGCAGACTGGTTACATGGAGTTTGTCCATCAGATATCCAGGCAACAGTTTTTCACTGGCTTCACGCAGCAACCGGTTGGCTTCTTCAAATTGCGACATCCGTAGCGCAAACCCACCGAGGGCGATGCGCATAAAATACTGATGCTGTTTATCGTCAGAGGCCAGAACCGCGGTTCTGTAAGCCTCATTGGTTTTTTCACTCTCGGCATAATTACCCTGCAAAAAAGGCGAACTTCGTGAAAATGCGGTAAGATCAAGGATAAGCCGTTTGTTGCCGATTTTTTTGGCAAGCTCCAGACCATCACGCAAAAAACGCTCGGCATCCGCGAATTTTCCCTGACCGATAGCGAACATCGAAAGGTAATTATATTGAAACGCCAGATCGTTGTCGGTCGATCCCTTGAGCGGCAATAATTCAACATTTCTGGCGTAATAGTCAGCCCATTTGTGTAATTTGGCAATCGACAGACTGACTGACATCTGGGCAAAGGTTTTTCTGATATCTGCCGGGGAATTTGCCTGTTCCGACAGGTTCAAGCCTTGCAATGTCGTCAGCACCAGATCGTTAAGTCGTTGTTCAAAAAAGAACAGGTAGCCGAATTTTTCAAGACCATTGGCCAGCACCAGTTCACGCTGGTTGACCGGCTGCTCAATGTCTGGTTTGAGCTTCCTTATACGGTGCCAGGCCTGCCGCACGACCGCCTTGAATACTGCAATAACAAGCTGAAAAGTGTTTTTTGGCCAGACAATGCCAAGGGTTTCCAGACCATTGCAAAAATTGTTGTAACTTTTATCAACATCACCAAGTCTTGTGTATATCTCACCAAGGCCAAAAAACATCCGCGCTTCGCGTACTGAATCGGGTTTTTCAGATCTTTTCCGCAACGCCGATATGGCCCGGTCAAAATAGGCTGCGGCTTCCGCATAGGCGCCACTGTTTAGCGCCTCATTGCCCGCCGCTTCAAGATAATCAAGCGCCAGTTCGGGACGATCGGCCATGGTCCAGTGGTGAGCCAGTACTGCTTTTTGGGTCAGTTTGGACTGCTCAATATTGGTTTCAATCCAGATTCCGATGGCCTGATGCAATTCGCGCCTGCTGGAAAATGCCAACAGACCATAGACCGTCTGGTGGGTCATGACGTGACGAAACAAATAAGCCTGTTGCGGGCTGTCCGGCACCTGTGTGGTGAAATCCCGCGCCTCAATCGATTCCAGATGATCCTGACAAACCGCTTCTTCGGGTGCCATCGGGTGGACCCCGAGCAACGCATCAACTGAAAACCGCTGGCCGATAACACTCGCAACTTTCAAAGTCAGCTGTTGATTGGGTTCCAGCCGGTCAACACGCGATACGATAACACGCTCAATTGTATCGGGAAACGAAATCGCATCGAGATCGCCGGTCTTATCACTCAGGACACATTTTTTATCGATAATCTCGATATGCCCCTGCTCACGCAGGGCCTGCACCAGTTCGTGGGTGAAATAGGGATTGCCGCTGCCACGTGTAAAAATGAAATCAACCAGTGCTTCCGGCACTTCATCCACATCAAGAATGCGCCGAACGAGAATGCTGATACTGTCATAGTCCAGGTCGTCCAAAACAATATCAGTGGCATACTGTGAGGCCATAAGTTTTTCAACATGTGCATCGCCAGCCTCTCTTTCACTGCGGATGCCAAGCATAAACATGATGTTTTTTCCAGACTGGGCAAGTTCCAAAATCAGGTTCCATGACGCAGTGTCCATCCATTGACAATCATCGAGAACGATCAATATCGGCTGGTCCGCGGCTGCAACATCAATGACGTGGCACATAATGGCCGTTGTGTTATCCGCCCGGGTAATTGCATCCATCTGGCGGGTCAGCGCACTGTCTAACAACGGTATTTGCAACACGGTTGCCAGCAGAGGAATACGGTCAAACCAGGTTTGGTCATCTGGAATGTGGGCGGTAATTTTGGTATGTTTTGTTTCGAGTGTATCTTTCAATCCAAGGCCAAACAGCCCCTGGAACACGCCGCGCCATGCGGCATAAACAGCACCCGCGTCAAGTGCATCGACCCTGCCCCGCAGAACCCGAATACCTTTTTCCTCTGCAAATCTTGCGGCCTCGTCAAGAAGCGAGGACTTGCCAACTCCGGCGGCACCATCAACCATGACAATTCGCGGGCTTTTATCATCCGTGAATTGCCCCAACTCGTGCTCGATAGTTGCCAGTTCGGTTTCACGGCCAACAAGAATTTTTTCACCACGGGATAAATCTGTCTCAACAGGTGCACCGTCAACGGTTGAAATTTGAACCGGCTTGTCAATACCTTTCAAGGTAATGGTCTGCTCATCCTTGAAACTCACCCGGCCCTCGGCCGCCCGCCTTGTTGTGGCATCAACGATGATCCGGTTGCTCTTGATTGACATGAGCCGCGCTGCCCGGTTGGTGACGGTACCGCGCACCGAATAACAATGCCAATCATCCGTACCCAATATTCCGCAATAGGTCATGCCGGAACAAATTCCGATCGAAGAACGATAACCAAATTCTTTTAACTGCCCGGCAATTGATTGCATCGCCGCAATTGCCCGCACCGCATCATCGCCGGTCGACAATTGCGGCAGGCCAAAAGCGGCAAAAAAAATAATGCCTTTGTCGTCATGATTGAAACTCTGTACTGCGCCGCCAAATTCATGGACTGCACTCTGCATCGCCAGCGCGATTTTCTGGACTTCGCCAAGATCGGCGTCCGCTCCAAGTTCCAGCCCCTCCAGCGCTACAAATGTCACCGTCAAGTGGCGCAATTCCGCCAGCCAGTCGAGTTGATCGGCCTGAATGCGCTGCCTCAACCCGTTTTGCAGAAAATGATGAACGAACGGCGCTGCCCTATTTTTGAGGTCCAACTCAGAACTGCTCGATTCAGTTGAAGTTTTTTTAGCGGACAAATCTTCTGAAAGCGCAACAAAACGCTGACCGATGCCCGGCAGTTGTTCTCCGCTATAATCACCCTGCAATATTTTACCAGCGTTTTCATCAATCAGCAATTCTCCAGGGCCGGCTGCATCTGAAAGCGCTGAAATGCGGTCAAGAGGTTCACCGGATAACAGGTTCAAACGGTGATCAAGATGACCACCAAGGTAAAGCCGCCGCAAGGGTCCGGCAGCCAGCGCTGAATGCACGTTCAACTTCGTGCCATCATCCAGCTGTAATTCCTTGAACCGCTCCTGAATATTGTTGGCACACAACAGGGCTTCGCGCAGGACCGCCCGTCGATCTGCTCCCTTGGCGATATGCCAATAGGCAAAAAGGGCATCACCCGGCAGGTTATCGATCTCGCCACCACTGGCGACCACACTGGATATCATTGAACCGAAATGACGGTTTAAGGCATCCGTTAGTTGCTCAACCCCGTCGGGGCCAAGTTTTTCAAATTTTTCGGTAATAGAGGTAAAGTCAGAGATATCAATGAACAATATTGCAGCGTCGAACGACCGGGAAACGGCCTTTTGAGAGGCAACCTCCTCGCCGTCATTTGCCAAATCGTGCACGATGCCTGGCGGCACCAGTGTCGACATGAATTGTTCAATTCTGTCCATTGTCCCCTCAACAGCCACAGCTGGCCAAACGTCTGTTTTTAGTTGCGGGCATTTGCCCCTGTTTGTCAAACAACCGTAGCGCGCGCTTTGACAGAACCTATCGCAAACCCGAGGCATTTCCGAGATCACTAAAAAGCTCTGTGGACCTCTGGTCAGGACTCATCTGGATAAGTTGCTGGCTATTCAATATGCGCAGTGAATTAGTATAAATTATTCTCATATAAACCGCAGAATTTCTGGCTTTTGTTCCAGTATTTCTGGTGTATGGTCGGCATGAGAAACAGACACAAGCAGGTGGACAGGCCTTGCAATCTGAAACTGTAAAAATGAATGTTTCGGTCTGGCGCGGCAATCGCCGTGATGGTGGTTACTTGTCCTACAAAGTTCCGATGGAAGACAACCAGACCATACTTGATGTGGTCACATGGATTCAGCACAACGAAGATCCGACCCTTTCCTACCGATTTGCCTGCCGGGTTGGCATGTGCGGATCGTGTGCCATGATGGTCAATGGAATTCCTCGCTGGACCTGTCGCACCCATGTAAAAAAAGTATTGAAAGACAATGCGATCAAGGTTGCGCCCTTGCGTAACTTGCCAGTAATCAAAGATCTTGCGACCGACATGGACCGGTTTTTTGACAACTGGAACAAGGCCGGCGGCGTTCATCATTCCGACCAAACTCGCAATGACGAAATTGAGTTGATTGATCCGAATAAACCGGCCAGAAAAATTGTTGATGCGGGGATTGAATGCATCAATTGTGCGGTCTGCTTTGCCGCTTGCGATACGGTTAGCGGTAATGATCAATATCTCGGCCCGGCGGCACTTAATCGCGCATGGACCTTGGTCAATGATGAAAAAGATGCGGACCGCCCGGGCATTCTCGATCTGGTATCCGGCAACGGCGGCTGCCACAATTGTCACAGTCAGGGGTCCTGCAGCGAATATTGCCCCAACGAACTTGATCCGATGGTTGCGATTGCCGGGCTTAAACGCGAGACCATGCGGCACCTGATATCGCAGGGAAAAACTGATGCTTGATGCGCGGCTATATTTTCTGCAACGGCTGACAGCGTTGATTATGGCGCCGCTTGTGCTCGGCCATATTGCGGTGATGATTTATGCCATTCAAGGTGGATTGACGGCTGCAGAAATATTAAATCGCACCGCTGGCAGCATTGGCTGGGCAGTGTTTTACGGAACATTTGTCGCGGCTGTTTCAATTCATGCTGCCATCGGGGTGCGGGTCATAGCGCACGAAACCTTAAAAATCAAAGGTGCAGCATTGAGCCTCATCACATGGATATCCGGTGTTGTACTGTTGTTAATGGGAGCGCGGGCAGTGTTCGCGGTCTTTGCCGCATGATCCAACCTCACCGTTCCCACACGCTCTTTCTGGCCTTTCTGCTGCACCGTATTTCCGGCCTGTTACTGGCACTGTTTCTGCCGATTCATTTCTGGGTATTGTCTTTGACACTTACCGCACCGAATGAATTCGACAGCATGCTGGCATGGAGCGATAACAGCTTTGTCAAACTGGCTGAATTCGTCCTGGTATTCTTGTTGGCTGTTCACATATTTGGCGGGTTGCGATTAATCGCGCTGGAATTGCTTGACTGGAATTCAGGGCAAAAAACCGCTGCGGCCAGTGCAGTGGCAATTGCTGTTTTTGTTTCCGGTATATTTCTGTTGAGGGCAATCTGATATGGTCAATGCCATCAAACCGGATCGCCATGATACGGATATACTGATAATTGGCGCAGGCGGGGCCGGACTTTTTGCAGCTCTTCACGCGCACCAGTCAGCGCCGAAAAA
>JALTNS010000369.1 GCA_027000565.1 Rhizobiaceae bacterium
ACCCCGGTTGGGCCAAGCGCGCGCATGATTTCCAGATCAACACTTTTTTCGGTCTCCGGGGTACCCGGCGCGACAATCATAAGTGTATCGACAGCAGCAGCAAGCGACAGCAGACTGTCATGGTAATCGTAACCAACATCTTGTTTTCGGCGGCCAAAATAGGCGATTTCCAAACCGAATGCCTCGGCCCGTCGGGCAATTGCCTTGCCGATGCGGCCAAGACCGTAAATCCCCAGGGTGCGGCCTTGCAATGTACCACTAGTGAGTGGATAGCCGCCCATTTTTTCCCAGTTTCCGGCGCGAAGATAACTTTCAGCTGCCGGCAATTCACGCACCGTATTGATCAACAGACCGATTGCCGTATCAGCAACCTCCTCGTTCAGCACGTCCGGCGTATGGCTGACCATAATGTTTTGCTCAACCGCACAGCCCACATCAACCGCATCATACCCAACACCAAAATTCGAGATCATTTCCAGCGAAGGCAGGGACAGAATTCCGCTCCGGTTGATACCGGCCATTGAGGCAACACCACGTATCTGCATGCGTATATTTTCGTCCAGCGCGCCTATTTGACCAGCGCCGCAACAATGCACGCTAAACATCGATTGCAACCGCTCAAGGGTCGGGCCATGCAGTTTTCCCGGCACCGCGATATGAATGTCTTTCAGAGTGTTCAAGCTGATTAGTCCAGTTTTATAGCCGAATGCCTGATCCGCAGTTCCGGCTTGATCATCAAATAGGGGGCGGTTTCTGTAACCCCGCCGATACGTTCAAACAAGGCACGTGCCGCCTGACGGCCGATTTCAAGATGACCATCAGAAACCGTAGTCAACGATGGGGCAGAGATCGCCGCTTCTTCAATATCATCATAACCGGTAACGGCTATATCCCGACCGGGTTCCAGCCCGTGACGGCGCAGCCCGTTCATAACCCCGATCGCCACTGTATCACTGCAACAGGCAATTGCCGTCGGGCGTTTTTCTGCCTGCAAAATTTCATCGACCACCTCATAACCCGCCTTGCGGCCATAGGGGGTTTCAATATCAATCATATTATCAGGATCAATGCCTGCCTCTTTTAATGCCGCGTGAAACCCCGCCCGCCGGTCACGCCCGGTGGAAGTTTTTCGGGTGCCGCCAATGATGGCGATATTCCGGTGGCCAAGGTCTATCAGGTAATTGGTGATCAGTTGAAAACCTTCGCGGTCATCTCCCAGGAAAGTCGGCACTTTTGCCCCTTCAACTGAACGCGCAACCATGGTGACAGGCAGACCGTTAGCCTCAATTTTTTCAATATCGGCTGCGGTGGTGCCAATGGAAGGCGACATAATCACCCCGTCAGCACCAAACTGCATCAGGGTTGAAATAAAACTGTTTTGCATTTCAAGATCATCTTCGTGATTGCAAAGCAGGAAGGTCTGGCGGTTGTTGCCAAGCTCGTCCTCGATTGAACGCAAAATCTCTGCAAAAAACGGATTGATAATATCGCGTACGATCAGCCCGACAATATCCGAGCGCGAGGTGCGCAGCGCCGCTGCACGGCGGTTATAGACGTAACCGATTTCGGCTGCCCGCAGCTTGATTTTTTCACGGGTAGTTTCGGCCACCAGCGGGCTGTCCCGGAGGGCCAATGATACGGTCGCCGTTGAAATCCCCATTTCCTCGGCAATGGTCGAAAGGGTGATTTTAACTGCCAAAAGGAACGATCCCCTCGCTGTTCCGTTTACGCTTGTATATCAGTTTGGCACGTTGCGCCCAAATCTCAAAATACTCTCGAAACACAAGGGTCACATTCACTGCAAAAATGCAAGAGCAGGTCAATTGGTGACTGTCAAAATTGACAAATTAAGTGTTTCTATCCGCTTGCAAACTGCTTTAATGTCGAATTGAAGTTTCTGGAACCCAAACAAACTGAGGCCCAATATGCGGTTATGGATCAAAAACCCATTGGCAATACTGGCGGACAACTCCGCGGGTGGCGTTGTGATCGAGGATAGCCGGATTGTTGAACTCGTTACTGCCAGCAATGAGCCCGAAAACCCGGCGGATGAAACCTGGGATGCCAGCCGTCATGTCATCATTCCGGGACTGATCAACACCCATCATCATTTTTTTCAAACCCTTACCCGCGCCCACCCTTCGGCCATCAACAAGGAACTGTTTCCTTGGCTCAAGGCGCTCTATCCGATCTGGGCCAGAAGTGTGAACCCCGATACATTTCGGCTTGCAACGAGGTTGGCATTGACCGAACTTTTAATGTCTGGCTGCACAACGGTTTCCGACCATCAATATCTGTTCCCACGCGGCCTTGAAAACGCCATGGATATTCAGGTGGAAGAGGCCGAACGCCTTGGCATGCGGATGACCATTACCCGTGGTTCCATGTCGATGAGCGAAAAGGATGGCGGCTTGCCACCGGATTCAATTGTTCAGACCGATGATGAAATCCTCGCCGATTGTGAACGAATATTGGGCAAATATCATGATCGCAGTCGCGGTTCGATGTTGCAGGTCGCCCTTGCCCCATGTGCACCCTTTACGGTTTCCAAACGCTTGATGCGCGAAACCATGGATCTTGCCCATCGCCACGATTGCACCTGCCACACCCATCTGGGTGAAACTTTTGACGAAGACGCCTATTGTCTGGAACATTTTGGCATGCGCCCGATCGACTATATGGAAGACCTTGGCTGGATGAATGACCGGGTGTGGCTGGCCCACGGCATTCATTTCAACGACGACGAGGTTCGCCGTCTTGGCAAGGCAGGGGTTGGCGTTTGCCACTGTCCGACCTCCAATATGACGCTCGCCTCAGGTCAATGCCGGACCAAAGAACTTGAAGATGCCGGATCGCCGGTTGGGCTTGGTGTTGACGGATCCGCATCCAACGATAATTCCAATCTGATGGAAGGGGTGCGCCACGCACTGATGATCAACCGGCTGACCTATGATGCGGCATCCATCACCCATCTTGACGCGCTTCGCTGGGCAACCGAAGGTTCAGCCAAATGCCTCAACCGCGATGATATAGGCAAAATTGCCGTTGGCATGGAAGCTGATCTTGCCTTGTACACATTGGATGAATTGCGCTTTTCCGGTTCAGGCGACCCGATTGCAGCGCTGGTTTTATGCGGTGCTCATTCCGCCGACCGGGTAATGGTTGCAGGCAAGTGGCAGGTTGAAGACGCCAATCCGGCCGGGATTGATGTGGTTGATTTGCGCCATGAGCACGGGGAAGCGGCAAAGGCATTTCTGGAGGCATTGTAAGTGGCAAAAATAGCAATTTTGCCGCTGGGCGCAACCGAGCAGCACGGACCGCATCTGCCGTTCGAGACCGATACGATTATCGCAACCGGCATTGTCGGGCGGCTGCAAAAATCCTTGCCCGGGCATATAGAGGCGGTGTTTCTTGATGCGGAACCCGTTGGTTATTCGCCGGAGCATATGGAATTTACTGGTACCAAAACGCTTTCTTTCGATGAAGCCATCAACCGCTGGATTGGCATCGGCGAAAAAATGCACCGGCAGGGAACTGACAAATTCCTCATGCTCAATGCCCATGGCGGCAATTCTCCGCTGATGACCATTGTGGCTCAGGAATTGCGGGTACGTTTTGACATGCTGGCGGTCGCCACCAGCTGGACAAGGTTTATCAAAAATTCACCGGCCATTTCCACCGTCGAACAGACCATCGGCATTCACGGCGGCGAAATTGAAACTTCGGTCATGCTGGCACTTGCGCCTGAACGGGTGAAGATGGAAAAGGCACAGGATTTCCCCTCCTTGCAGGAATATCTGGTGAAAGAATACACCCACCTGCGCGCCTATGGTCCCCATGCCTTTGGCTGGAAAATTGGCGATCTCAATCCGCAAGGGGTGGTCGGCAATGCCGCTGAGGCAACGGCTGAAAAAGGCCAGGCGTTGATTGAACAAGCGGTTGAAGGATTGGCTGAACTGGTGATTGATGTGGACAAGGTAAATATCAGCGATATGTTTGACCAAGAGTAACCCATCCAGACCAGAGCATCAAACCCATGACCCAACCTATTCCCGTTACCGTTCTCACCGGCTATCTTGGCAGCGGCAAGACCACCTTGCTGAACCGCATCTTGTCCCAATCCCACGGCAAGAAATATGCGGTGATTGTCAACGAGTTTGGCGAGATCGGCATCGACAATGACTTGATTGTTTCATCGGACGAAGAAATTTACGAGATGAACAACGGCTGTGTTTGCTGCACTGTGCGCGGCGATCTTATCCGGGTAATTTCCAATTTGATGAAACGCCGCGGCCGTTTTGATGCAATCATCGTCGAGACCACCGGGCTTGCCGATCCGGCCCCGGTAGCGCAGACTTTTTTCATGGACGATGATGTGCGGGCCTGGGCCAAACTTGATGCGGTGATCGCGCTGGTTGATGCCAAACATCTGATGCTGCGGTTAAAAGATGCGCCGGAAGCCGAAGACCAGATTGCCTTTGCCGATGTGATCCTGCTCAACAAGATCGATCTTGTTTCCGATGATGAACGCGGCAAAGTGGAAGCCGCCATTCGTGTATTGAACCCCCATGCTGTAATTTATCCAACAAAACAGGCTGACATTGATCTTGGCTTAATACTTGACCGTGGCGCGTTTGATCTGGACCGCATACTGGCAGATGATCCGAAGTTTCTCGAACCGGAAAGCGACCATCACCACCACGAACATAACCACGGACACGATTGCGGGCCTGATTGTGATCATCCAGATCACGAATACACAACAAGCCCTCACGATAGCGAAATCACCAGCGTATCCCTGCGCGGTACCGAAATGAATTCTGACATGTTCTTCCAGTGGATTAACAAGATCACCCAGATTGACGGCCCGGATATTCTGCGCCTCAAGGGCATCATCGCCTTTGCCGACGATCCCGACCGCTACGTGGTTCAGGGCATTCACATGATTGTCGAAGGCGATCACCAGCGCCCATGGAAAGATAATGAAAAACGCGAAAGCCGACTGGTTTTTATCGGCCGCAATCTCGACCACGAAAAACTGACTCGCACCTTTGCTGCCTGTCATGCCTGAGATCAACAACAGCAATTTCGAAGTCTTTGTCGAATACGCCGGGTTTTTGGGCGATCTGCCAATATTTGCCCTGGCCGACGGTACGGTACAAATTCTTGCCACTGACAATATTTCAATCATGCCCCATAACGGCCTGCTCTCCGCCTGTCTTTCGCTTGATGGCAACAAGTTAATTACCGGTGGTGAAGACGGGCTGGTGCTGGCGATAAACCCGCACGGGGAAATTCATCAAATTGCTGACCTTGGCGACCAATGGGTCGATAAAATTGCCGCCGGACCCCAGGGCCTGGTTGGTTTTGCCAGTGGTCGTTCGGCGTTTGTCGTTGATGGCAACAGTGAACAAAAGGGCTTTACCCATGCCCGCACTATTGAGGGGATCTGCTTTGCACCCAAAGGCAAGCGGATGGCATTGGCCCGCTATAACGGTGTCTCGCTACACTGGACCGGACTGGATGCGGCACCGGTTGAACTCGAATGGGCCGGCTCCCACACCGGAGTAACGATTTCGCCCAACGGCAAATTCATCGTTACCACCATGCAGGAAAATGCCCTGCACGGCTGGCGGCTCGATAATCCTGCAACTGGTGATGGCAAACACATGCGGATGACCGGATATCCAACCAAGGTCAAATCCATCTCCTGGTCGGCAAAAGGCAAATGGCTGGCCTCATCCGGTGCGCCTGCAGCTATTGTCTGGCCATTTACAAGCAAAGACGGCCCGATGGGCAAAACGCCGAAGGAACTGGGGTCCATGGGCGATAATCTGGTGACAGTGGTTTGCTGCCATCCTTCGCAGCAGGTGGTCGCCATCGGCTATGACAATGGAATGGTGCTGGCCGTGCGTATTGATGATGAAAAAGAGGCGGTCTTGCGTAAAACCGGCAAAGCACCCGTCAATTCACTCAACTGGGACAAAAAAGGTGTTCGGCTGGCCTTTGGCAGCGAAGAAGGTGAAGCGGGGGTGATCGAGATTTAGAACCGTTTATTCGTCCGGGTCTTCATCTTCCAGAATACGCCACGATGCACCTTCCAGATCGTCATATTGACCGGATTTGAGCGACCACAAAAATGCCCCAAGGCCCAGACCACCAAGAAAAAGAGCAATCGGAATGATAAACAGTAAGTTGCTCATGCCTTGTGCCCCCGCTCAAGCGCTGGCAAATCGGCGGGCAATGACCTCACCTGGTGCCGATCAGACACCTCTGACTTGTCCTGTTTTTCGCCAGGTAATGCCAATTTCAGACGCAAGGCATTGAGCGTCACCAAAATCGACGACGACGACATTGCAAGTGCCGCCACCAGCGGCGTTGCATACCCCATCACGGCCAGAGGCACTGCAACAAAGTTATAGGCAATCGCCAGACCAAAATTCTGCTGAATCAGTTTTTTTGCAAGTTTTGAAACGGCAATTGCCCGGGTCACCGCATCAAGTCCATCGCGCAGGAATATCAGATCAGATACACTGCGGCCGACATCAGCAGCACTTGCCGGTGCAATCGACACATGAGCGCTGGCCAGCGCCGGCGCATCGTTAATGCCATCGCCAACCATCAACACAAACTTGCCTTCTTCGGAAAGCGCCTTGACCCGGTCGACTTTTTGTGAGGGCGAGACACCGGCAGAAAATTTTACCCCGCCCAGCGCATCCGCGATACGGGCGACATTGTGCCGATGGTCGCCAGACAATATCTCGGAGTTAACACCTTGCTGTTCCAGCGCGTCGAATGTTTGACGTGCCGCCGGGCGAATGTGATCAACAAAGCAGAAACTGTCGACAATCTTGCCATTGCGTGCAAGCACCACACCAGAAACCTCACGAGAATTTCTATTGGCATAATCAGCCCATCCGGCCCGTCCAAGGCGGTATTTGTCATCGCCAATGCGACCTTCAATCCCATTACCGGCAATTTCGGTTACATCGCTGACTTCAATCGCGGAAATCGCCTTGTCTTCACAGATATCAACAATCGATTGCGAATAGGGATGGTGGCTATAACCGGCAAGCGAACGGGCAATTTTCAAATTTTCTATCGCGTGACCTTCGAAATTGGCCATTAGCGGGTTACCAATGGTCAAGGTGCCGGTTTTGTCAAATACCGCGTAATCCACATCGGCAAGTTTTTCCAGCGCCACACCGTCCTTGACCATAATGCCCTGGCCGAAAAGCTTTCCTGCCGCCACGACCTGAACAATCGGCACAGCCAGCCCCAAAGCACAGGGGCAGGTAATAATCAGCACCGCCACCGCGGCATAGGTGGCCTGGCGCCAGTCACCACTAGCCACCATCCAGCCAACAAATGTCGAAAATGCAAGAAAATGCACCGCCGGGGCATAAATTGACGCTGCACGATCAGCAATCCGGCGGTATTTCTGCTTGCCGCTTTCCGCTGCCTCCATCATTGCCGTGATTTCTGCAACGAATGAATTTTCAGCACTTGCGGTTGCTTCAATTTCTACCGGAGCCGTGAGATTGAGTGTGCCGGCCTGAACCCTATCGCCATGCGAAAAGGCGGCCGGAATACTTTCCCCATTGACAATCGAGCAATCAAATTCGCTTTCCCCCTTAACGATCCTGCCATCGACGGGAACGCGCTCACCCAAAGGCACCAAAATTCGCATGCCGGGTTCAATAGCCTCAAGCCGCACATATTCACGCTTGTTGTCTGCTGTTGTAACAATGGCTCCGCGCGGCATCATGCGAAGCAGGGTTTTTACCGCTCCGCGTGCCCGCGCCCGCATCACATGGTCGAGCGTACGACCAATCAGCAAGAAAAAAAGCAAGGTAACAGAGGCATCAAAATAGGCATTTTCGCCACTATTGGCGGTTTCATAAATGCTCATCAACAATGCCAGAATAACCGCCAGCGAAATCGGCACATCCATGTTTAACCGCCCGGCGGTTATCGCTTTCCATGCCGGTCGGAAAAACGGTCGCCCGGCAATCGCCACAGCAGGGATGGCCAGAAGTGCCGATATCCAGTGAAACAAATCACGCGTTGCCGCCTCTGCCCCCGACCAGACAGAGACCGAAAGAAGCATGATGTTGGCAGCGGCAAAACCGGCAACTGCCAGTGAGATAAGCAGTTCTTTCAATACCGGGTCAGTACCCGCCGGCCTGTCTTCTGCCAGATGGGCAGAATAGCCGAGGTTTTTCAATGTCGAAAACAGCAGCGCCGGATTGACTTTTTCTCGCTCCCATTGAACCGCAAGCCAACCGGTTGAAAGGTTGAGCCTCGCACTTTTGATGCTCTCGACCTTAGCCAATCCCTTTTCGATCTTGCGAATGCAGGCGCCGCAATGAACGTCGTCGACCACCACATCACTTTGAACAACACCGTCACCAAGATCGCGCGCCAGCATCTGCATTTCATCGATAGATGGAAATGCACCCCCTGGGGCCGGGCGTTCACTTGCAACCCTGGCGCTGGTATCACACTGGTTCATCTGAGGAGCATCTGTTGTCATTTCACTGGGTTATTATTGTTAGAAACCGGTTTGAATGAACCATCCTCTTCAACCTGGATTTTATAAATCATTTTCCATTGCGACTGACCGGTTAACTCGGCATTCACTTCCGCCGTCCAGTTCCCGGGACCCAGATCAATGGCACCTGAATATATACCGTTTGTCTGGTGAGAAAGCTCGACCATATGATCAAGAACTTCGGTCGCCGGACGGCGAAACATCACCCCAACTTTTCCAATTGCAACCTCACTCCCGTCAGGTTTGTGGAGTTCGAATGTAACGGTTTTACCTGATCCTGAAATTTCGCCGCGCCAGCCGAGTGCTGCCTGTTTGCGGGACTGCTGCAATACACCATTGAACTCCTGACTGGCCACATACGAATTTTTAACAACCAGACCGGTCCATGTGGTATTGGCAAATATTGCCATGGTGAGGTTTACCGTGATGATGACACCAAAAAAAGAAACCATAATGATCGCCATATGCCGACCGGTAAATTCACCCTGTTTTTGAATACTCTTGCTCATAGTCTGTCCAATCTTAAGGGGCGTGGAATTTGGCAACATACTCTGATTTTTCATCGCCATCTATCTCATGCACTAATAATCTGAACTGAGAATGGCTCTGTTTGATCTGGTCTTTGGGTACTGAGATATATATTTTTTTTGCCTGCACCTGGTCCGGCGCAACATCAATATTAAACGCATCGCCAAACTTCTCTGTGGATTCCTCAAAAGAAATTTCCGCGCCGGGCAGTCCCTCAACCTTGATATTAAACCTTCGCGGTTTTGCGATCATGTTCAGAACCTTGATTTCATAGCCATTGCGAATGGAGCCATCGCTGAGTTTTACGAACATGGGATTTCGGTCCTGAATAACATTGATTTCAAGACGACTGCGGGTAACCAGCACCGTTAACAGGGCAAATCCAATGACGGCCAGAACAGATGAGTACATAATGGTGCGCGGGCGAGCAAGCGAACGCCAGGTGGTATGAGCTACCTGTGAAGGCGCAACCGGCAATTCATTGTCGTTTTCAGCTTCCGGTGTCTTTTCAGCCCTCGCGGCGGCCATTGCCTTGATGTTGATCGTCGATATTGGATTAATATCTTCAGCTTTTCCGGTACCGCCGGTGGCAAGGTCCAGATTGGCGTTATAATCGCGAAGGGTGGCGTAGGATATCAGCCCTTTTTCACGCCCAAGTTTTTTCATTACCCCGTTGCAGGCATCGATGCACAGGGCGCAGGTTATGCATTCCAGTTGTTGACCATCACGAATATCAATACCCATCGGACAGACCGCGACACAGGCATTGCAGTCGACGCAATCGCCAACAATGTTGCCGGCAGCAATTGCCCGTTTGGCATGCCGGTTTCTGGGTTCTCCGCGCCAGTCATTATAGGTTACGGTCAGTGAATCTTCATCCAGCATTGCCGCCTGAATACGCGGCCATGGGCACATATAGGTGCAAACCTGCTCACGCATGAAACCGCCAAATGTATAGGTCATAAAGGTCAAAACAGCGACGGTTGCATAGGCAACAAAAGGGGCTTTCAGGGTCCAGAAATTAACCAGCAGAGTTGGCGCATCAGCAAAATAGAAAATCCAGGCACCACCGGTCGAAAACGCGATTAACAACCAGACCGCATGTTTGGCGACCCGTTTGAAAATCTTTTCCCGGGTCCAGTCCGCCTTGTCGAGCTTGATACGGGCATTACGATCGCCCTCAAAAAACCGCTCGACCACAAGGAACAAATCAACCCACACCGTTTGCGGACAGGCATAACCACACCAGGCACGACCAATTGTCGAAGTTATCAAAAACAACCCGATACCGGCCATCACCAATAACCCGGCCACATAATAAAATTCCTGTGGCCATATTTCGATAAAAAAGAAGTAAAACCTGCGATTGGCGAGATCTATCAGCACGGCCTGGTCAGGCGCGAACTCACCGCGGTCCCAGCGCAGCCATGGCGTCAGATAGTAGATCCCGAGCGTAATGCCCATCACCCACCATTTCAGCGAGCGAAAGGTGCCATAGGCCCGTTTCGGAAATACTTTCTTGCGCGCCTCATAAAGATTACGCGCAACCTTTGAGTTTACCGCTTCGGCATCGAAGGTCTCGACAGTCTCGCCTTTAGTGGCCATAGCAAAGTTTTCCCGCTGATTACGCAGTACGTTTCACCGGAGTCCCTGCGGAGCAATTAAAATAATTGCCCCGAGTAATTTCCGTCGGATTATTCAGTCTACTTACCGCCGCCAAGGCTATGAACATAAACAGCCAGCTGCTTGACGGATGCATCACCAAGCCTTGCTTTCCAGGCTGGCATTTCACCATGCTTGGGAGAATTGATCTGGGCGATAATATCCTGCCGTGTCCCGGCATAAAGCCAAAGCGCATCAGCAAGGTTTGGCGCACCAAACTCACTGTCACCCTTACCGTCAGCGCCATGACAGGCAGCGCAGTTTTCAGCAAACAAGGGTGCGCCCCGGGCTTCTTTCGACACATCATATTCAAAGCCCGAAATTTTCAAAACATGCTCGGCTATATCTGCGATCTGGTCTTTTTCCAGCAATTCATCCTTGCCAAATGCAGGCATTTCAGAAGATCTGGTTTCTTCGCTGTGCGGATAGCGCGCGCCATGGGCGATCGTTAGATAGATCGAATCAAGATCACCACCCCACAGCCAGTCATCGTCATTGAGATTGGGAAACCCGGGGGATCCCTGCGCACCGGAGCCATGGCACTGAACACAATTCACCTTGAACAGCGAGCGCCCACCCGATATCGCAAACCGTCGAAGGTCTGAATCGCCGGAAATTTCTTCAACCGTGGAATCCTCTATCTTTTTGATCAGCCCGGCTTTAGCCGCCTTGGCTGCGGCCATTTCCTTCATAAATACCGAGCGATTTGTCTCACCGGAAATGCCCGGCGTCGCTTCGTTTATCAACGGAATTGCCGGATAATAAATCATATACCCGATGGAAAAAACTATCGTTGCATACATCGTCCACAACCACCAGCGCGGCAGCGGGTTGTTCAATTCGGTAATACCATCCCATTCATGCCCGGTAGTTTCAACGCCCGAAATTTCATCAATCTTTTTTTCATTGTTGGACATGTCAATCGTCCTCTCTGAATGGAATGTCAGCTATGTCTTTGTAGTATTTTTTCGATCCCGGCCGAAACGCATAGATTGCGACACCAACGAATATTACAAACAGATAGAGCAATCCCCAGCTGTCTGCTGCCTGACGCAAAAATTCATAATCCATAATAATGCCTCCTAGCGCAGGTTCGGGTTGGCCTGATAAGCGTTCATATCAACCAGCGTGCCCAGCATTTGCAGATAGGCCACCAATGCATCCATTTCGCTGATCACCTTGTTTTCGCCGTCAAACGAGCGGACACTGACCTTTTCGCCGTAACGCTCGATCAAGCCTTCCGCATCATCTGAATCA
>JALTNS010000370.1 GCA_027000565.1 Rhizobiaceae bacterium
GCCCTGATGTTCTCCCCAGCTTCGATACGATAACGTCTGCCCAGAAAAATGGTATTGTCCACCACACCAAACGGACGTGGTTCTTCCTGCTTTTCTTCTTTGCTAAAGTCGATGCAAAAACTGCGCAGTTTTCTATATCAGGATGTGAATCCGCCATGTATACAGGAAACAAATAAACAGCCCAATCCTGGTCTTGAATTTGGGATATCCAGCGTGCTGTATGAACACTGTCGCTCATAGCAACGAGGAGAATACGATGCATGGCCATGTCGAGGAGTAGGTCTTGCTATAGATTACCGCTTTAGCATACTTTTGATTTTATGGCTAACACTTCGCCCAAGGATAATAACAGGCGCGATAGGATGATAACGAAAAGCTTGTATCAATACGGCCAGACTTCGAGGATCACGAAAATGCCGGATTGCCATACGAGTTAATCTGTCAGACACATCTTTCCGCAGAAAGACTTTAGTTTCAGCATTAATTCTATATTGCTTGAGAAATCGTTCATGAATCTGGATCAAAACTTGAGGAGCATTCCCTAATGAGCGGGGCTCATCTACATTATGCAAAGCCCTGATAGTTTCAAGAGATAAACTTTTGCCCAACAGTGATTCTATCAGTCCACGGCTGATGCCTAAAGAACTATGCAAAGCAGCAGAAGCTTCGGTCTGAGTTATGTTTGCATCATGTTTACGCAGTTGTAAAAGAACCTCACCGAGGTTATGAAAAACACTTTGATAAACCATCCTTGCCCACAAATCATAATCTTCAGCGTGGGGCCATTCATGGCTATATCCTCCCGCCTTTAAATAAAAATCGCGGCGTGCCATTACCGTCGGATGGATAATAGGGCAGCGAAAATGTAACGACCAGAATATCAGAGAATGTGTTTCGGGAAATTTAACGACAAAAAGCGGTCTGCCCCATCGATCTATAACTTGAGCACTGCTGCCCACTACGCCGATCTCTTTATTAGATTCCAAATAGCGAACCTGTGTTTCAAGACGCTCCGGCAAACTGATATCATCCACGTCCATGCGCGCAATATACTCCCCCCGGGCATGGTCTAGACCACTATTGAGCGCGGCCACAAGGCCTTCGTTCTTGGGTTTTCGCTGCCATATAACTCGCCTGTCTCTATTGCTATATTGCTCCAGAATCACTGGTGTATTATCGGTGGAACCGTCATCAACGATAATGAATTCAAAATCCTGGAACGTTTGGCCTAATATGCTATCAACTGCCGCACACAAAAACTGCTCCCCATTGTAAACCGGCATGATAACGCTCACCAACGGAGATACAATCATTTCTCGTGAAGTTACCCTGATTTTCTACTCAAGTTTAGACAAAAAGTAGGGCAGAACCCTTGAGGGGAACTGCCCTTGGGTAGATACTTTATGTGTGAGCACAAAGCAACCTACCCAAGAGCACCTTAACAGGATAATCGAATTTCGTCAAGCGATTCACGCAAACGGATTTGGCAAGCAGCGTGATGCGCTCATCGAAGCCCTGGATGCCATCTGTTTGACCGGAGCCTTTCCGTCATTTCCGTTGCTGAGTCTCTCCAAAGGTTTTCAGCGCCAATGGCACAGTTTGTACAAAGCCCTGGAACGGGGCACGCTGAAAGACGAATGGTTGAGCCGTTATCTAGCACAACAAGTGCCACAAGAAGACATCCAATACTTCACGTTAGATGGCACTGCCTGGCCAAGGCCGCGAGCGCGGACAATGGATGATCGGCAATATGTCTATCACCCTACACCAGCAGTAAATGGTGGTTCTATTTGCATCGGCTATCCATACAGCCTGCTGGATTGGGTGCCGGAAGCACACGGCAGTTGGTCGCTCTCCGTGAGCGTCAAACGCATACCCAGCCAAATGACCGCAGGCGAAGTGGGTGTCATGCAGATCAAGGAGCTAAGCCAAAACCGGGCTAACCTGCGCAAGGGGCTGGATATCGTTGCTGCAGACGCCAGATACGGCAATGCGCAGTTTTTGCGCCCTTTGCAGGGTCAACACTGCGGCATCGTGGTGCGCTTACGCCGAGACCGCGTGCTGTATCGTGCACCCAAACCACTGGAGAAGCGACCACGCGGGCGACCAAGGGTGCATGGCGAGCGCTTTGCCTTCAAAGAACCGGAGACCTGGGGCGACCCGGATGAAGTCGTCTCGCTGCGACATGAAAAACTTGGCCAGGTGAAACTCGAACGCTGGAACAACCTGCATGGCAAAAACGATGCCGATGTTCCTATGGACATCGTACGAGCCAGCGTTCATCTGGAAAAGGACAAACCGCCGCAGCCAATTTGGTTGGCCTGGCAAGCTCCAGCAGTCATCCCTGAGCACATCGTTGTCAATGCCCAAACCATTTGGCAGGCTTATCTTCATCGCTGGCCGATTGAACCCGGCATTCGTTTCCGTAAACAACATCTGGGGTGGACGACACCCCGATTTCAGTACAAAGAAACCGGGGATCGCTGGAGCTGGTTGGTTGCCCTGGCCGTTTGGTTGCTCTTTCTATCTCGCTCCATTGTAGAAGACCACCCTTTGCCCTGGCAGAAACCGCAAGAGAACTTGACACCTCAGCGAGTACAACAAGGCTGGCCGCTGATTTTTGCACAGTTTGGCTCGCCCGCCCGCAAGCCTAAAGTGCGCGGAAAACCACCTGGTTGGCCCAAAGGGAGGCGCAGAACGCCGAAACAGCGCTTCAAGGTGGTCAGAAAGCAACCCGCAACGACCTGAACCGCTTCAATTCGATTGTCAATGTGCCTTCTTGTCATCCTGATCTCAGATCAGGTCCGACTCATTTGTCTAAATGCGAGCATTGACACTTTGGCGAAATTTGGTAAACTGTATGACCACATGATTCGTCGCATAACCCTATCAGGCAGTGCGAGAAAAAGACCAGGTGATTCCGCTTAAAACCAGTTGATTCGGAGCGCGAATCACCCCCAAATACAGGGGTTGCCCCCTCAACAACCCCCATATATCACCCAAAATGGCCCCGTAGCTCAATTTGGCAGAGCAGTTGACTCTTAATCAATTGGTTGAAGGTTCGAGTCCTTCCGGGGTCACCTAACAAAACTCACCTGACGAAAAGGATAAACCGGGCCACTCGGTCCAACATCGCGCTAACACCCGCAAGAGTGGCTCAGTGTTAGCGTTTTGCCTTAACAGGTTGCAAGGG
>JALTNS010000371.1 GCA_027000565.1 Rhizobiaceae bacterium
GATGAAATGTTTTTTACGGGCACGGCAGCGGAAGTGACCCGTATACGTTCTCTTGATGGTTATAAAATCGGCAATGACAAAACCCGCGTAACCGACGCGTTGCGGCAAAAATTCTTCGGGCTGTTTAACGGCGAAACGCAAGATGAGCGCGGGTGGTTGGACCCGGTCGGGTAGGGGTTGGCCTTATTCAACTGATTGGGTGCTAATGCGGGTCCTATAGATTGAGGGGGTTTCACCTTCAATTGTTTTGAATGCACGGGTTGAAAGTGGAAAGGGTTTGAAACCCGGAATCCATTGCGATTGTTAGAATTGGAAGTCTTATTTGCTCTGGGTCTTTCAAAACAGATTTTGCAAAATCGATGCGATAGCTGTTCAAGAATGCCGAGAAATTTCGATAGCCCATGGTGCGATTAATCAAGGTTCGGAGTTGGTGTTCTGGTACGCCGAGGCGTGTAGCGAGGGATTGAATGGTTAAGCTGTAATCCTTAAAAGCAGCGTCAGTCTCCATGACATCAATCAAACGTTTGTATGTGGGTAGCTCTTTGGGTTCGACGATTAATGCTGAGTGATCTTTCAAGCTGAGGGGCTCAATCAAAAAACCCCTTGTCTCAAGCTTTGTTAGCCATAGGAGGGCCCAAATTAAAATCGGTAAGGAAATGGCATGATTTATGATGGATTCTGTCGCGGAAGAGAATCCGACCAATTCGGAAATTGTGGTTGCGACGCCAAAGATGGCAACCACCAATATAAACCAGACTCTGACTTTCCTCCTGGATTCAATAAGATCATTGCGAAAATCAGAGAGTGCTATCCAAAGGATATGTCCGTATATCAGGAAGGATATAACATAAGTGGCAATATAGCGCAGGCCATGCAAAGGCGGCGAGAAACCCAAGCTTTGCAATGCCCACCCCATTTTTACTAAACTGGCGAGGACCATTACACCCCATTCCAGCGGACCCAGTTTAAAATTTTCTTCCAAAAGGGAACGGGCCATCCACCATATTAACCCCATGGACGGCACTGCAATGAAAAGCGCAATTTCGTAGAGCGGAGATGGCAAGCGCAATATCGTAGGCGCAGATGCCAGTGTATATCCCATTGAAGCGACAAAGAAGGCTATGGCAAAGCGTGTGGGTACATATTTCCATGCGTCTCTCGCCAGCAAAACAACCATCAACGCAGATATAGTCAGGCTTGAAAAGCGCAGTAATACGTCAACCAAAAGCATCAATGATTTATTCCTGTAAGAGTTTAATCAGCAATCGTTGTCAGTTTTGTCAGAACTGGCAATGGGCGATTAGATAAAAACATGATCTTTTTCGAAATCGCTCACCTTTTTTAGAAATTGCGAAGCTTTCAAGCCCTTTTCTCTTCAATCTCACAGTATCGGGCTTTCCAGGACGGGACTGCATCCAATTCGGAAACCTTCACGAGGAGAAAGAAATGACAAAAATTGCGGATAAGAAAAGTAACAGGCTCAGCATTGGCATGTTATTTCTTATATTTGTTTATCCGATAGTCCTTATGGCCTGCACCACAGGAACAGGGCAGGGCGCGAAAGGAGAGGCTCTTATTGGCACAAATGCCAGCTTTGAGTGTCAGGCTGATGAGAGGGGTGATCCTGTTTTTGTGCGCAATATGTTGGGTGCTCCAGTGTCTGTTGAGGAGATTGACGGATTTTTGGAAACACGCATGTCTGAGTTTAATATTCCAGGTATTTCCCTTGCTCTCATCAATGATGGTGAAGTAGTGTTTCACAGAGCTGTTGGCAAAGCCAATATTCAAACGGGTGAAGCCGTTGATGACTGCACAATCTTTGAAGGGGCATCTATCACAAAACCACTATTTGGGTTTTTCGTGATGGGCTTTGTTGAAGAAGGAAAACTGGATCTGGATAAGCCTCTTTATGAATATCTTCCCTTTCCGGATATAGCGCAGGATGATCGATACAAGAAAATTACAGCCAGAATGGTCTTGACACATCAAACCGGCCTTCCCAACTGGCGTTCTGATTTTCCGGACAAGAAGCTCTTTCTCAAATTCGATCCAGGGACTGAATTTGGGTATTCAGGAGAGGCCTACCAATATCTTGCTTTGGTCCTACAAGAGATTGAAGGCGTAGATGGGCCGGGATTGGAGGCTTTGTTTCAAGAGCGTGTTGCACGCCCGATTGGAATGGAGCATACGCAAATCATTCCCGATGACGCAATGCAGACCGCTAAAGCATTGCCATATTTAAATGGCGCGCCAGCCGAAAGTTGGGTTTACACCGATGAATTTGGTGCAGCCTATGGTGTGAATTCTGAAGCCAGAGATTTATCAAAATGGTTGATTGCGGTGATGGAACGTCGTGGGCTTTCCGAAGCTGTGTTCGAAGAATATCTGGCGGCACAAGATGTTCATTTACCGCAAGGGGATGATGCGATGGATAACCCTCTTGGGCCGCCCGCAATGGCCCTTGGGTTTTTTATATATGATGTTCCAGGAGTTGGGAAAATCTATGTGCATGACGGGAATAATACCGGATTTTCCAGTTTAATCATCATTCAACCTGACCAAAAATGGGGCATGGTAATGTTTGCCAATGCAGATCAGTCCACGCAAATCATGCAGGAACTTGCACTGTTCTTAAACATGCCCCGGGAGTGATGCGTCTATTCCTCCCCGCCGCGCTCTTTCAAACCAAGGGCGTGTTCCATCACATGAAAAATGTAGTTTTGCTCGACCACGCCATCAAACAGATAGGCATCTGGGCCGCCAGCGAAGATGATGACGTCTTGTCCGCCATGGGTTTCTGAGCGTGATGGTATCAGCGCCTGCTGCATATAGTCGGGGTCATGGGCTTCTTCCATGGTGACATCAGGGCGCGTTACCGGCGTATCGCCGCCACCAAATACTGCGCCGGGGCCATTGGCATAGGTGAGCGTTGTGTAGGCTTTGCCATCGCCTGCTTTATAAGGCTCGCTGGCCGGGGAGCCGTCTGGATTGGTGCTGACGACCACGCCTAAAATAGGATTGCCGCGCTGGGGATAGCCGCCAAAGGAAATGGTGTGACCGTGATCGGCGGTGACGATAACGAGGGTGTCGGAGAGGTCCACTTTTTCAAGGGCGATAGCAACCGCTTCGTCAAAGGCCTGCAAATCCGCCAGCGCCCGCGCTGCATTGCCCGCATGGTGGGCGTGGTCTATGC
>JALTNS010000372.1:0-3495 GCA_027000565.1 Rhizobiaceae bacterium
CCAATTCCGGAATCTTTCCTGAAATGGACACATGAAAAAACCAGTTTCAGCCAGTTTGCAGGTATTATCGTCCTTAAACGAAATCTCGGCGGAAAACTGGGACCAGTTTGCCAATCCGGAAACCGGCTGCAATTTAAGTAAAGAATTAATTAATCCATACAACCCCTTCCTTTCTCACAGTTTTTTATACGCACTTGAAGAATCTGGCTGTGCTGCAACACAAACCGGATGGATGGCTCAGCATTTGGTGCTTTCACGGCTAGAGGATGGTAAATCGCCGGAAATATGTGGGTTGGTGCCGTGTTATCTGAAAAATCACAGCCAGGGAGAATATGTTTTCGACCACGGTTGGGCCGATGCATTTGAACGCGCTGGCGGACACTATTATCCAAAATTGCAGTGCTCAATCCCGTTCACGCCGGTAACCGGCAGGCGGCTCCTGACCAAACCGGACAAATATCAGGACGAGAACCGACTTCTGTTGGCCGATGGCATCAAGCAGTTATGTGAAAAAATCGAGGTATCCTCTGCCCATCTCACATTCATCGAAAAAGATGAATATGCAGCGCTTGAGCGCCGCGGGTTTCTGCGCCGCGAGGACCAACAATTTCACTGGCAAAATAATGGCTATGATAAATTTGAAGATTTTCTCCAGTCTTTGACCTCGCGAAAACGAAAGGTAATCCGCAAGGAACGCCGTGCGGCTCTTGCTGATAACGGAGTTACTATTGAATGGATTACCGGCCGTGATTTGACTGAAACCATCTGGGATAGTTTTTTTGAGTTTTATCTCGATACCGGCTCACGCAAGTGGGGACGACCCTATCTCAATCGGAAGTTCTATTCGCTGATTGGCGAAAGAATGGCCGATGACATTGTGCTGATCATGGCTAAACGGGCGGACCGTTACATTGCCGGTGCAATTAATTTTATTGGTTCCGACACCCTTTACGGGCGCCACTGGGGCTGTGTTGAAGACCACCCGTTTTTGCATTTTGAGGTATGTTATTATCAGGCAATAGACTGGGCAATTACCCACAAAAAACAAAAAATCGAGGCCGGCGCGCAGGGAGAACACAAACTGGCAAGGGGCTACATGCCCAAGATAACCTATTCTGCCCATCATATTGTCAATCCCGGTTTTCGTGATGCAATTGATGACTATTTAATACGCGAACGCCGGGCGGTGGAGCGTGACAATGACATTCTCAGTCAACATGGACCGTTTCGCAACAATTCTTCGCCATAACCATCCAAAACCAATGGACCAAACCCGATGACCAGCATTGACTATGACGACAACAACATATTTGCGAAAATATTGCGGGGAGAAATGCCTGCAACAAAAATTTATGAAGACGCCAAGACTTTTGCCTTCATGGATATCATGCCGCGCGGCGATGGCCATTGTCTTGTTATGCCAAAGGCACCGGCACGCAACATTCTTGACATTGACCCGAGCGATTTGGCTGCTGTTATGGAAACCGTTCAGAAGATTTCACGCGCCATTGTCCCGGCCTTTGATGCCGATGGGATTACTATCCAGCAATTCAACGAACCAGCCGGTGGTCAGGTCGTATTCCATCTCCATGTCCATGTAATCCCCCGGTTTGCCGGGGTTCGGCTTCGCCCGCATACGGGAAAGATGGAAAAGCCGGAAATTCTGGAGGAAAACGCTGCAAAAATTCGTGCGGCGCTCTAAACACTGCCATCAACCGCCAATCCGCACCGGCAGTTTATTGTAGCCACGAAACCGTGCCAGCGGATTTAACTCACCGGTACCGGTTGCCTGAATATCTGGAAAACGTTGCACCAGTTGACCAATCGCGGCCTTGCCTTCAAGCCGCGACAGGGTTGCACCAAGGCATACATGAATACCGGCAATAAATGCCAGATGGCGGTTTGGTTTTCGCGATATGTCGAACTTCTCCGGATCGGTAAAAACCGCCGGATCGCGATTGGCACCGGCAATTGATGTATGAATATAGGTGCCAGCCGGAAGCACAGTATCATTCAATTCAAAATCCTCAAGCGCAAGCCGGTTGCCAATTTGCAACGGACTTTGAAAGCGCAAAACCTCTTCAATTGCGCTTTCGATCAAGTCAGGGTTGGCTTTTAGTTTTGAAAACTCATCCGGGTTGTCCAACAATGTCGCCAAGGCATTGCCAACCAGACTGGTTGTAGTTTCGTGACCGGCGTTCAGCAAAAATATGCAATTTTGCACCAGTTCCTTCTGGGTGAGTTTTTTGCCGTTAAACTCTCCAAATATTAGCGACTCAAGTACCTCGCCCTCACCTGCTCCATCAGGATTGTTGCGTCGATGATTAATCAAATCATCAAGCAGCGCGCCAAACTCATCAACTGCTTCATTGCCCGCCTGCATCCGCTCGTCGGAAATCACCGGGTCGAGCGCGCCGAGAATTGCCATCGAATAACCACGCAGCCGAGACCGGTGTTGCTCCGGGATGCCAAGCATGAACGAGATGATTTCGGTTGGCAATTTACTGGCATAGGCTTCGATAAAATCAAACTCCTGCTCTTCCTCCAGCTGATCGAGCAGATTATCGATGATATTTTTGATTAGTGGCTCCATTTCAGCCAGTTTTCGTGGTGTAAACGCCGATGACAGCAATTTTCGAACGATCGTGTGGTAAGGTGGATCGTTAAAAATGAGGCTGGTTGTGTGGTGGGTATACAGGCCCCCCTTGCCAAATTTTTCGCCAAAAGCCTGCTTTTTATCCGAGCTCATCACCTTGCTTTGATAGACCGCCTTCACGTCATTGTAGCGGGTGAGATAAACCGAGCCATCGAGATTTCGGTGCACCGGACTATGATCGCGCAACAATTTCAGGGTTGGGAACGGATCATTGATGAAATCGGCATCAATGGCGTTAAGATCAAACGCCCTGGCTTTGTTCAAATCATCAATGTTCATAAACTGGCCCCTAGTTTGAATGTTGTTTTCTGATCCGCCGCACCAGCATCCACACCAGAAGCACAACAAAAGGCACCGATATTGCTGAAACGACACCGGCTGAAATACCGGTCAGATATTGACTACCCTTGGCAAGATATCCAATCAGCCCGACTACATAATAACTGACCGCAGCAATTGACAGCCCCTCAACAGTTTGTTGCAGGCGAAACTGTAATTTCGCCCGGCGGTTCATCGATTCAAGCAATTCGTGGTTTTGGGCTTCCAATTGAATATCAACTTTTGTGCGCAGCAGATTGGCCGCACGGGCAAGTTTTTTCGAGGCAATTTTTATCCGGTTTTCAACACTGTCACAGGTCCGCATGGCGGGGGCCAGCCGGCGGCCAAGAAAATCCTCGATGCTCATCATATCCCGGTAATTTGCACCCTGAAGCTTTCCAAGTCTGAAATTGACCAGATTATAGTAGGCTTGGGTTGCCGACATCCGAAACTGACTGGATGCAGAAATTGCTTCCAGATGGGTTGCCAGTTTGGTAATCGTTTTCAACAGACTTCGGGAA
>JALTNS010000372.1:3505-5561 GCA_027000565.1 Rhizobiaceae bacterium
CTGGAGGATTCCATTTCACTGGTTAAATCAACAATTCTGTTCTCTGCTTCTTTGACCGATGGCATGAGTTGTTTTGCGCTGATAAATCCTATTAACGCCAACACCCGGTAAGTTTCAATTTCCAGCAAACGCCTGACCGCCGCTCCTACAGGTATCGGATCAAGTCCGAGATTATAAACGGCAAAGCGCGTTGCACCATTTGATTGTTGCTGGAAATCCGAAGCGACAATAGCCTTGCCGTCGCTGATAAATGATACGCACATGTTCTTTTGATCAAAACCGGCAAAGTCCGGCTTTTCCCGGGCGCTGATGTTTAATATTTCAAGTTGTACAAGCGACACAAGTTCCGCACCCGCGACAATCATTTCCACTTCACTTTCCCGGGCAACATTAATCAGATTACCGGATTGCTTGTCATCGAGCGGGCAATCCCAGGTAAGGGTAATAAACTCGTGATGGCGTTCCCATACCACGCGTTTGCCGTTTTTTAGTTCCACCACATGATGACGGGCGGCTTCACCTGGAGCATCAACTCCGTTGGCCAGACACCAGTTAGAAAATATTCTTCGGTTTTCACCGTTGGTTGGCAGCGACATGAACGCTTGTCGAAAAACCATTCGCGGCGTTTCATAACTCTCAAACGGGCGGGCGTGGATTTCAGCCAGCGCTCGTTGGCGCATTGGATGGTCTTTCATTGAAAATCGCTCCCCTTGCAACTTGACCAAATGGTTCTGCCAGCCCACGATTATCAGACCCATGTATCAACAATATGAACCTGCCGGTTACATCATAAAAGTCAACGGTCCAATATGACAGAAATATCCGATAAGAATATTACCGCCGCCATGCTGGTTATCGGAGATGAAATTCTCTCCGGGCGTACAAAGGACAAGAATATCGGGTTTATTGCCGATTATCTGACCAATCTCGGCATTGAACTTTGTGAGGTGCGTATTGTTGCCGATGACTGTGACCAGATCGTCGATGCAGTCAATGCGCTGCGCCAGCGCTATACCTATATTTTCACCTCCGGTGGCATTGGTCCGACCCACGACGATATCACGGCCGATGCAATATCGAAGGCTTTTGACGTGCCTTGCGAATTTCACCCGGATGCATTGGCACTCTTGACCAAACACTACAAGGCTCGCAGCATACAGTTCACCGATGCCCGCATGCGCATGGCCCGCACCCCTCGCGGTGCAACCCTGATCGATAACCCTATTTCAATTGCACCGGGGTTCTGCATCGAAAATGTCCACGTGATGGCAGGTGTTCCGGTTATCATGCAGGCGATGATGGACGCGCTGGCTCCAACACTTAAATCCGGCACAAAAATGTTGACTGACAGTGTTGATTGCCCGCTTGGCGAAGGCACTATTGGAGGGCCGTTGGGCGACATTCAAGAAGCGCACCCCGATACGATGATCGGCTCTTATCCACGCTTCAAGGATGGCTCCTATTCAACCCAGATTGTCATTCGTTCTAAAAATTCTGCTGCCATTACCGCAGCAAAGATCGAAGTGGAAGCGATGCTGGAAAAGCTTGGCGTGAACAAATGATCCAGTCGAACTGAAATATTTCATTCACCTTGTCAGTTCACCAAACCTGAACGGTACTCCCCTATCCTGCCCAACGACCATTTTATTGATTGTGGAACCCGGCATGACTGAACTTCCTCTGGCTCTTGACATCAGCGGACTTGAAAAAACATTCGACCGCCCGGCAGTTGCAGGACTTGATCTGAAAGTTCGTGGTGGCGAGTTCTATGCGCTGCTCGGTCCAAATGGGGCGGGGAAAACAACCACCCTTCGCATGGTCGCAGGGCTGTTGCAGCCCGATGCGGGCGAAATCTCCGTGTTTGGTATTGATGCGCGGCTTGATCAGGTTAAAGCCAAACAGATTGTCGCATGGGTATCGGACGAACCGATGATATACGACAAACTGACACCGCTTGAATATCTCGAGTTTATTGCCGGGCTCTGGCAGATTGATGCAAGGGAAGCAGAAGATCGCGCGCGCGAATTGCTCGATTGGCTTGGTCTTAACCCACACA
>JALTNS010000372.1:5571-6073 GCA_027000565.1 Rhizobiaceae bacterium
CAGGCGCATTGGTACACGACCCCAAATTGATCATACTTGATGAACCGCTGACCGGGTTAGATGCGGGTTCTGCCCGTCAGGTGAAAGATGTGCTGCTGCAGCGGGTCAGCAGCGGAGTAACCGTGATCATGACCACGCACATACTGGAAGTGGCTGAACGGATGGCCGAACGCATCGGGGTGATTGCCAATGGCCGGTTGATTGCCGAAGGAACACTTGATGAATTACGTCGAAAGGCCGGACACCAGGAACAAAATCTGGAAGACATATTCCTGTCGCTGGTTGCCGATGCTGACGATGAGGCAAGTGCCGCATGAGCGCCGCACCGACATCAACGTTGTGGTTTGCCCGCCACGAAATAAACCTTGCCTTGCGCGACTGGCTATCAATGATGACGGCTGGAAATCGCAGCAGACAGACAACAATGTTTCTGATACTGGCGATTGGCGTAGTTGTGCTACACCTGATTGCCAATGCCATTGTTGCGCCCTGGGTGCAATCC
>JALTNS010000372.1:6083-11962 GCA_027000565.1 Rhizobiaceae bacterium
TGTCGGGCTCAACAAACCAACTCTTGTTCTGCTCACCGGCAGTGGATTACTTGTATTTTCGCTGATGATGTCTCAGGCGATGGAATCGGTCACGCGGGCCTATTACGCCCGCTCTGATCTCGATCTCATATTGTCATCGCCCGCTTCATCAAACCGGCTGTTTGCCGTGCGAACCGGCGCTGTTTCATTGACCACTATTGCCCTGTCGAGTCTGCTTGCAAGTCCGTTTATCAACATGCTGGCGGTTCACAATGGTATTAAATGGCTGTCCGCCTATCTGGTCTTGGCCGCGTTCGGTGCATTTGCAACCACATTATCAGTGATGCTGACCTTGACCCTGTTTCGCACGATTGGCCCCCAAAAAACCCGGCTGGTGGCGCAAATTATCGCGGCGATTGTTGGTGCAACTTTCATTATTGGTATTCAGGCCATAGCAATTTTGGCCTTTGGCAGCATATCAAGATTCACCGTATTGCAATCACCGGAACTGATTGCGATGGCGCCGAATATCGATGCACTTTTGTGGTTGCCTGCCCGCGCGGCAATGGGAGAATTGCCCGATCTGGCAATTGTTGTTGTCGGCAGTTTTATGTTCCTCACAATCGTGATTGCAATATCATCAAAAAGTTTTGGGTATCTTGCCATTAAGGCCGCCGGGACATCACAGGAACGGGTAAGTCATCGCGCGAAATCCAAGGCATTCAACACAAGCTCGATCAAACATGCCTTGCGATCGAAAGAATGGGCACTGTTGCGCCGGGACCCGTGGCTGATCTCGCAAACATTGATGCAAATCCTTTATCTTTTGCCGCCAGCTCTGATGATGTGGATCAGTTTTGGCGACAATGCCAGTGCATTGGTGATTATCATTCCGGTGCTGGTAATGTCAGCTGGCCAATTGGCTGGCGGTCTGGCTTGGCTTGCAATCTCCGGTGAAGATGCGCCTGATCTGGTGGCCACCGCTCCGGTCAGCGCCCGCACCATACTGATTGCCAAGATTGAGGCCATTCTCAGCGTCATAGCAATTATTTTACTGCCGCTTGTGTTGGCAATCTCGCTGGCCTCGCCAGTTCTGGCGCTTGTTACCATGCTTGGTGTTGCCCTTTCTGCCGGGTCTGCCACAGCAATTCAGCTATGGTTTCGGGTTCAGGCCAAACGAACAATGTTTCGGCGCAGACAGGTATCCTCACGCACCGCCACCCTTGCCGAAGCGTTTTCTTCGATCATGTGGGCTGGAATGTCAGCACTATTGGCCGCAGGAATGTGGATATTCTTCTTTCCCGGGCTGACTGCCGTTGGCGTATTGATTTTTGCCCGCATGATGCGGCCAATACCTGAATAACCACATCTCACCCTTGATCGATTACCGTTGACGGGTTATCTGCTGTTCTTTCAAAATCTCAATGATTGATTGGAGTTGACCCATGACAGGTAATCCCAAAGCTTTTCCCGTATCCTGGGACCAGTTCCATCGTGACTGTAAGGCATTGGCCTGGCGGTTATCCGACAAGAATGAAAATGGCGGCGAATGGAAAGCCATTGTCACCATTACCCGAGGCGGGCTTGTACCCGCGGCAATCATCGCCCGCGAACTGGGCATTCGCACAATCGAAACCGTGTGCATTGCCTCGTACCATGAATACAAGGATCAGGGCTCTTTACATGTGATCAAGGGTATTTCACCTGATATGATTGCCGATGCGGGTGAAGGTGGCGAGGGCATTTTGATTATTGATGATCTGACAGATACCGGCAAAACAGCCAAAAAAGTGCGTGATATGCTGCCAAAAGCCCATTTGGCAACGGTTTATGCCAAACCGATTGGCCGCCCGATGGCTGATACATTTGTTACCGAAGTTTCTCAGGATACCTGGATTTATTTCCCATGGGATATGGATCTTGCCTATTCCGAGCCAATTTCGGGCAAAAAAGACGGTTAGGTTTTTAATCCAATCAGTTCCGGCACCTCATTCATATGAACAAAAACTTCTGCCCCGGCATTTGCCAGCGCTTCGGCGCTGGTGAATGGATCGCCGGCAAATCCGAGCACGCGCGCACCGGCGGCAATACCTGCAACCACTCCACTGAGCGAGTCTTCGATTATAACCGCATCACGACAATTGACATTCATGGCGCTTGCAGCGGCCAGAAAAACGTCGGGATGGGGTTTGCCTCGCCCGACATCCTGCGCGCTGAACAGAACATTTTCGAGATTTTCCAGCAGACCGACTTGAGAAAGAGTCTTGTGCATTTTGGGAACTGAACCGGACGAGGCCACACATACCGGGATTTTGTTGCCAATCAGCTGCTTTACAAGTTCAACAGAACCCCTTATCGGCTCAATGCCGCTGCCCATGGCGTCCTCAATTGTCGACCGCATTTTGCCAACAATATCAGGGGCGGGATCAAGATTGTGGGTTTCAGAAAATATTCTGCAAACATCGTCAAGGGTCTTCCCCTGAAACATTGTACGGCATTCATGCCCGGTAACGGCAGGCCCATATTGTGATAAAAATTGTGCTATATGTTCATTGGCAAGCGCCTCGGTATCAACCAGCACACCATCACAATCAAAAATAACCAGTTCGTGGATCATAAATTATAGACCGATTTGCAGATTTATCGGCCAATACCACGCAATCCCAACCTTGTCGCACACCAATTATCCCTGTCCCCTCACTTTTCATTCCATTGCTGATATGCAAGAATACATTCAGAAAACAAAATATATTTGGAGGACATCAATGTCAGTATCACGACGGTTAGTATTACAAACCGGAGCAGCAGCAGTCGCGGCAACCTCACTTGGGCTTTCGCCAGTTTGGGCCAAATCGGCCTTGACGATGGGTTCCGCCAAAATTGATGTACTTAGCGATGGCAATTTAGTGTTGCCCCTCCGGTTTACCCTGCCGGACATTCCAAAAGACGAAATTGCGGCGCTGTTTAAAAAATACGATCTTCCAACTGACAGCTTGAAGCCGGATTGTAATTTAACTCTGGTGCGGGACGGTGAACGCACCATTTTGTTTGATATTGGTTCCGGCCCGAACTTCATGCCAAGCGCGGGTAAACTTTCCAGCGCTGTGGAAGAATTGGGGCTTGACCCATCTGAAGTTACCCATGTGGTGTTTACCCACGCTCACCCTGATCACCTATGGGGATTGATGGATGATTTTGATGAGCCGGTATTTCCGGAAGCGGAATATATGATCTCGAAACCTGAATGGGACTTCTGGATTGATTCCAATACGGTTGACAAGATGTCCGATGCCCGCAAAGCATTTGCGGTTGGTGCCAAACGCAATCTGGAAATCATTGAAGACAAAATTACCCGCTTTAACTACGGCGAAGAAATTCTGCCGGGCATTCAGGCGCTGGATACAAATGGCCATACACCGGGCCATACGTCGTTTGAAGTTCGTTCCGGCAGCGAAAGCCTGATCGTTCTGGGTGATGCGATCACCAACCACGCAATTTCTTTCGAAAAACCCAATTGGCCAAGCGGATCTGATCAGGACAAGGATCAGGGCATTAAAAGCCGGTCAATGCTGCTCGATCGACTGGCATCGGAAAAATTACGGATGGTTGGATTTCATCTGCCCTTTCCAGGCATCGGCATCGCTGAAAATATCGACGGTGCCTACCGTTTTGTCGCGGCTTAAATCACCCTGTACATGGTGTGATATTTATTGCTGGTATGGGGGCGTACTTCTTTTGACCAACGCCCCCTTTCTATCGCATCGGCCCAGGCCTGACTTTTCAGCACTTCCGGGCTGTCAATCTCGTAGACCGCCGAATAAAGCGGGCTTGCGGCAGGTTTTGGCAGTTCTTCACCACCGATTGAAAGCGCGAACGCTTCGCCTTTCAAACGCGTGACAGACTGAACACCGGGGACTGCCATCAAATAGGGCACATGCTCGTTGTCATATACCTCATTAAACAATTCCTCAAAGGCTGGATCAACATCCATTGCCGCAACAAATATGTACTTGGATGAAATGGCCATGGTCTTTCCTATCTGAACTATAAAGTTACCTTTATGCCCCTGCCCGCTTCTTTGGCTTTTATGAGCACATAATGGGCGGTTGCAAGGTCTTGCGCGGCAACGCCGAGTGAGCGGTACAGGGTGATGTCATTGGTGGTGATTCTGCCGCTGATTTCACCGGAAATCACTTCCCCGATTTCCGCCACAATGTGATCCGCAGAAATTGCGCCTTCATCTATTGCGCGAATGAATTCACCTGCCTGCGCCATTGTTGACGCACGGTAATCAACAAGCAGACGGGCGCGGCTCAGCAATTCAGTATCAATTTCGCGTTTTGAAGGAACAGATGATCCCACCACGTTCAAATGGGTACCGGGGGAAATCCATTCGCCAAACAAAAGCGGCTCATCAGCAGCGGTAACTGTGCAAATAATGTCGGCATCTTTGACCGCCTGACGAATATCACGTGTCGCCGACAGATTCAGTTCGGGAAATTTGATTGTGGCATTTTCAACAAATCGTTCAGCGCTTTCAAGGCTACGTCCGGCGATGATCACATTTTCAATGGCTCGAACCGATAACATCGCTTCAAGGTGAAACACAGCCTGTTCACCGGTACCGACTATCGTTAGCTGTGAGGCATTTTTGCGCGCAAGAACGCGTGTTGCAACAGCACTTGCAGCGGCGGTTCGAATTGCCGTTAAAAGATCAGCGTTCATCATCGCAATTGCCGCACCATGTTCTTTTTCAAACAACACCATTGCACCCTGATGAGATGAAAACCCGGATTTTGGATTGTTCGGATAAAGGCTGACCAGCTTGATGCCAAAACAGGCGGGCTGTTGCATCACGCCGGGCATAATCCCCATGAAATTGCCATCACCAACCGGAACGATTGAACGAAGTGGCAAAGTGGTTTTGCCCTCGGCTACCTCGATCATCGCATCGCTGACCACATCAATAGCCTGTTGCATTGTTAATAGCGCTGCAACATCCTCGTTGGACAGAATAATCACAATTCACGCACCTTGCCTGAACCCCAGTCTGGTCCGGTTATCTCCAGCCCCAGGCGTTCTTCCAGTATTGACGTATAAGCCTCGGGACGCACCACATATGGAAAATGCTCCCCTTCCTTGAACCGATAGGTAATCGAAGGATTGAGTTTGGCGCGAACAGCCTCGCGAACGGGTGACGGGATCAACGGATCGTCCTGCGATTCTATCACCGTTATCCGCTCAGAGCCTATATTTATCTCGGGCAACGGCGGGGCATATTTGAGCGCCATCAACCGCGCTTTCAAATGTCTGGCCGGTATTCGACCGTTTACCTCAGCCATCAACATTTTCAACAGTGACTGGTATTCCGGCTCATCTCGCTGACGGGCCTGCATGGCTGCCAGGAATCCGGCACGCAGAAGTTTGATCGGCACATTCGCAATGTCGGCTGAATATGGCGGTCGTTCGTTTATTCCCACAACGGATGAAAGCGTATTGGCGGCAATTAACTCACTCACCCTTTCAGGATATTTCGATGCAATATACTGGGCCAGATAACCACCGAGCGAAGACCCCATCACTACTGTTTGCTTGATTTTTTGATCATCCAGCAAAGTGATCACATCCTGCGCCCATTTAGCCAAATTATGATTGGTCGGATAGGTGACCGACAGAATTCTCGCCCGGCCGGCCAGTTTTTCAATTTGCTGCCAGAAAATATCGGCCCGCCCAAGGGTTCCGGGCAATAATAACAGTGCCGGACCGGCATTCCCGGCTGATATAAAGCCCCATTTACGGCCGTTTAACATGCACTCTTCCTCGCCGTAACGAGTGGCAAATTCTTCTCTTTGCTTGATCAAATGCCTGTCCTTGAACAAAATTGGTGAATACCGGGCTTT
>JALTNS010000373.1 GCA_027000565.1 Rhizobiaceae bacterium
ATCATACGTTGCGGTAATATGTGACCAATGACCTTCTGCAATCGGCGGTCCCGTTAAAATCACATTGTCCCAGGCATTGCGTTGATCTGCATCTGGATCATAAAGCGAGAATTCAACTTGTAACCCCTCGAGTCGCAACTGATAGGTATTACCACCAATTACCATCGCACGGCCCCCCGTATTGGTCGGTTTAACCCAAGCTGATAATGTAATCGCATCGGTTATATCCAAACTCGTACTATTGGGAATCTCAACCCAATCCCCTACTGCGTATTGCAAGCCACGATCCATTTTCCCAGAAACCCAGACCGGGCTTCCGTTAATCGTCCCATTGTTACCAAATGACGAAATATCACTGACAAGCGTTCCCCCATTATCATCGAGTTTAAAATAGGCTGCCGCGGATGCTTTATACAAGTCGCGCATCGCTCTGCCAGATAATGCTGTATTCATAATACGGACATCATCCATCACGCCCATAAATTGATTGTTGAAACCTCCCGAAAGATACAGACTGCCTGCGGTACTGCTTATTCTGCCATCTGAAGTTCCCGCGCCTACTATTTTGCCAGGACCATCAGGTAATCCATTGATATACAACTGCATTTTTCGTGTTGTATAGTCATAAGTCGCTGCCACATGCGACCAAATTCCCTCTTGTAATTTCGATCCTTGAAAGACGATATTTCCCCATGCGTTCACATCCGCAGGATCCGCATCCGGATCATAAATTAATAATTCCAACGCCAATCCCTCTAAACGCAATTGACACCCTCGCCCTCTAATAATCATCGCTCGCCCACCGGTATTGGTTGGCTTGACCCAAGCGGATAAAGTAATCGCGTCAGTTATGTGAAGTGACACGTTATCGAGCACTTCCACAGAGTCGTCGATTCCGTCAAAAACCATCCCCTGGTTGATACGTCCTAAACCCCATCCGCCACCGCCTAAAACGGTTCCGTCATTGCCCGTCCCACTGCTGTCGACCGCATTACCATCCAATGCGTAACGGGCGACTTCCCCCCCCATTGAGAATTGTTGAAAACAAATCGAAAGGACAACACAAATACAGGCGAATAAAACGTGACGCGGTGATTGGGACATTAAGACTTCTTTCTGATTTTTTGATAGGAGTTTATTTGTGACGAAAACGATTTTAGGCAGGATCTAAAATAGCCTGATGCGTACATAGGTAACAGGATAAATTCACGACACGACTATCGAATCATTGACCAATGACACCGTCTCCGTTTACATCAATTCCATCAAGTACTTCCCATCCAACATAAATGCCGTCTACGTTATTGGGTATCAGCTTCATGGGACCTTCATCTTTCTTAAATGAGCCATGCCCATCGATAAAGGCCACGTTCACGCCGGTTTTGTGTCGAAATGGAAACGCAGAGCCAGCAACGGTTTGCGGAACCCTCCAATTGACTGAATAAAAACTGTCAGATAAAATAGCTGTTTGCTCCGGTGCCCTGCCAAGACGGATAGGATTGGCAGTCCCTTGTGTCCAAGTTGTATTGTTGAGGTGGCAACGGTAAAGGTAGGATATATAAGTCCCCCATTTTCTTGCCCATTGGACATCAAAACTAAGAGGTGTGGTCTCATTGGCAGTTACATGACTATAGTTTCGAATTTTATCGCTAGGGCAAAAAAAGACATGCCCGTTATCAAGATATTGCTGATTCAATAAAATGCCAAGACCTATCGCCTTAGCCGGTGGTGACCCTATCGCTTTCCCTGACACTGTGAAGATTGCATTTCGACGGTTATGGTTCGGATTGGTCACCACGTACCCTCCACCGTCATTCCAATTATTGGGGGGTAGTGAACCTTTTGCATCCGTAGCATAAGCATGGGCCGCGATCATGATTTGCTTTAGCTGCATCAGGCAGCTGATTTGCTGAGCACTTTGACGAGCCTTGGCCAGTGCAGGCAAAAGAATTGCGACCAGCAGGCTGATAATAGAAATGACCACTAGCAGTTCGATGAGCGTGAAGGCTGACTTGTATTGTCTAACATTTTGCCGATCCACTGAATTAAACATGATAGGTCCCTTTTTGTTGATGAGTTTCCTGTGATGATCTGTGGCTATCTATTTTCTATGTCGGTACGGCAGAGTCTGGCCTTCAATCCATTGCCCCCTGAGCAGGACCGATGGGCTTGCAGCGCCTGTCAACTGCTCAAGCAACAGCCGGGCAGCTTCCTGCCCCAATTGCATGCGATCAAATGACACACGGCAAAGATAGGACTCCAACTGACGCAAGTTGATATTGTCATCCGGGCAGACTACACCTACGTCCTGACCGGGAAATAAATGGTGTTGAACGAGCATCTCCAAAGTTAACTGAGCAATAGGCGTGTTATAGGGCACGATGGCTGTCTTGTGATCGACGTGTTTGAGACGTTCAAAAAATTCTGGACGTGTCTGACAGGTCACCAAGTAACTCTCAAGTTGATCACTAAGTTGCGGCCCCAAGCCATGACGTAGCCCTGCAAGCCGTTGGGGCTCACTGTAATGGGGTACTTTTGTTTCAGATAAATTCGCTAGCCAAAGTACCTCTTCATAGCCTCGCTGAGCAATCGCCTGCCCCACCAAACATCCAGCATGAAACTCGTCTCGACGAACACACCGCGTTGACTCATCAATATTCACATCCGCACAGACATAGGTCGAAAACGCGTCCCGAGCTTCATCCGTCAGATTATCCCCCATCGGGCTGAGTATGATTACGCCATCAAGCATGTGTTCGCTAAAAATGCGACTGCGCTTGCCTATATCTGCCTGATAAACCAGACACATCTCGTAGCCGGCTTGTCCCAGATAACCATAAATGCCCCGTATTGTCTCATCATTCAATAATGTCGTATAAGGCGCATCCGTCGCGCTACGGACCAAGACACCGATCATCCGTGTATGCTGACCACGCATGGCCAAGGCGGCGGCGCTGGGGCGATACAGGTGCTTTTCAGCTAACCGCTTGATCTTATTGCGGGTTGCAACAGGAACATTGGGATGATCGTTAAGCGCCTTACTCACCGTAATGCGTGAATATCCCGAAAGTTCTGCAAGCTCTTGTTGTGATATCGCCATATTTTTTTTCAACAGTCAAAATGGTGCCGTTGTTTACGAGACTTTACACCTGTAAACTTTACACG
>JALTNS010000374.1 GCA_027000565.1 Rhizobiaceae bacterium
TGCAGGCGTCTCCACACATTTTAGGCCAATACGGTCTCTCCGGCAAAAATGCTCGCGGCGGTATCAGTAAATGAACCATCACTTTCATGCACAACAAATCCCGGCATAATCGAAGCAGCACCCTTGGCACCTTTATTGGCCAGCACCAGAATACGGTTGGCAGGCTCCGATTTTTTAGGATAAATCGGGATAATCCTGGCGGCCCCGAACCGCCCCTGAAATGCCGCCAGTATCTGCCCAAGACCGGATGGGCGGTATATTATCGCAACCTGGCCGGTTGATCTCAATGTGGCGGCGGCAGAACGCAACCACGGGTCTATCCCGCCTTCGCCCATCACATGGGCCTCCCGTCTGGTGGAAATCGGTGAAAGCCGGTGGCTCGGGTCATTAAAGGGCGGGTTCATGATCACCCAGTCATAGATGCCATTGGCAAGCCCGGCATTTTCCCGTTGTCGGCCCGAAAGTGCCACATCGGCGCAAATTACCCGAATGCGGCCGTGCAATTTTCGATTGGCAGGGAGTTTAAGAGACCGTGAAGCAAGGGTGGCCATTTGCGTGTTACGCTCCACCAGATCGACCTCTGCGGCAAAATTTCGACATGCAACACCTATGCCGGCAGCACCGGAACCAGCGCCAAAATCGGCCAGCCTGCCGGTAAATTCAATTGGAACACAGGCGGAAAGCAACAATGCATCAAGACCGGCACGGTGGCTGCCGTCATTGGGTTGAATAAGTTCGAACCGGCCATTGAAAAATGCATCCTGGGTGGTATCCGGGCTGCGACTTTGAACCGCTGTTATTCCATTCATCATCGCCGCAATTCTACCAATTCACTGGCGATGCCGGCATCGCTCAGAATATTTCGGGCTCTTTGGTTCTGTCGGGAATCCACCAGAACGCGCCGTGCAATTGCCCCAACCGAACCTTCAAGAATACTCATGTGCTGGTCCACAACCATATGTTCGATATTTTCTTCTTTCAAAAGAGATTCAATGAATGAAATCAGGACAATATCATTGGTCCGTACGAGTTCTTCCATGCAATTCTCCCACGGGTTTCAGGCTGGCATCGATCTTGTGGCAAAACAATTAAAGCCAGAACAATTGATCTCACATTCAGGTGAGCCCTGCATAACAGAACTGATCAAATACCGCCAATTATCTGTGCTTGTGGCTGATTACCCGCGACCAGATGTTTCACTTGTATCAAATGCATTGGTTTCTTATGATTGCAGCAGTTTTTTATCAAACCACCAGGGGTGTTAGTGTGGGCATAGTAATTCCTCTTGAGGAAAACAGAAATCCGCAAGCGAGTATCACACCGCTGATGGATCTTGTCAGCCAGGACATGTTGCTGGTCAACCAGTTGATTCTTTCAAAAACCGGATCCGATGTTCAGATGATCCCCGAAGTTGCCAAACACCTGATTGATTCAGGCGGCAAACGGTTAAGGCCAATGCTGACTTTGGCATCCGCAAAAATGTGCGGGTATTCCGGTAACCACCACATAACTCTGGCGGCCAGTGTCGAGTTCATGCACACCGCGACTTTGTTACATGATGATGTGGTTGATGAGAGCGACATGCGCCGCGGCAAAAGCTCGGCCAGAAAATTATGGGGCAATCAGGCCAGCGTGCTGGTCGGCGATTTTCTGCTGGGTCAGGCGTTTCGCATGATGGTCGATGCTGATTCAATGGGTGCGCTGGCGGTTTTGTCCAACGCCGCTTCGGTGATCGCCGAGGGCGAGGTCATGCAACTGGCTGCCGCGCAGAACATGGAAACCAATGAGGATGATTATCTGGCGGTCATTCGCGCAAAAACCGCGGCGCTGTTTTCGGCGGCAGCAGAAGTCGGACCCATCATAGCCGGTGCTGAGAAGCCGGTCCGTGATGCGTTCCGGTCCTACGGTGTCAACCTTGGTGTTGCATTCCAGCTGGTTGATGATGCGCTTGATTATGGTGGTTCCAAACAGGCGCTGGGCAAAAATACCGGTGATGATTTCCGTGAGGGGAAAATCACCCTGCCGGTTTTGCTGTGTTACCGGCGTGGCAGCGACCAGGACAGGGCATTTTGGAAAGATGCCATGGAAAACGGCTCAAGCAGCGATGAAGCGCTTTTGCAGGCCAATGCGTTGATGGAAAAATACGGCGCCATCAAGGATACCATATCGCGTGCCCGCCATTACGGGCAGATTGCCCGCGACGCACTGGCACCACTGCCGCCAAGCGCCCACAAGGACGCTTTGCTTGATGTGGTTGAGTTTTGCATCAGCCGGGTAAGCTGATCGATATATTCTAATGTGCTTCAGCCGGGGCAAACATCTCGCGCAGGTATTCCATGACACCGGCAAATGAGCGGGCGAATTCGTCATACCCGGTATCAAGCTGTTCCCGGTCCGCAACCAGAATATCACCACCACTGATTTCCTGATAAACATAGAGGAATAAATTTTCGCCTGAGGATTGCTGCAGAAGTTTGATGCAGGCGACATTGATACACGAAATGGGGAAGCGCTCATTTGGAAATGAAAACAGAAACTCATTCCCGCTTTCTGCCATTGCTGATTTCACCGATTCCTCAAATGGCAGGCCGTTGTCCACATTCATGGCAAGAAGCATTTCAAAATCCAGTTGATCAAATGCCGGATTATCATTCTCGGGCACGTTATCATCCAGCATGAGGCTGGAATTATTGGCAAGTGGCATCGGAATTATCTGCCCCATGACAACATTGGACGGCGAGGTGGAGGGCGGATTGGGCTCGAACATGAAACATTCCTTCAACTGATACATTGCTGTTTCACAGCCCCGTGAAAAATCTTTGCCTTGACGGTGGCGGTAATAAGGCAGGGTCGAAAAAATTGTATTTCAGTGTGTAATAATTCCAGAATATAGTGAGCTTTTACTGGACGACTTGCCGCAGTTCGAGCACTATTGTGCAAAATAACGAGAGGGAGAATTTTATGCTTGGATTGATGCAGGACTGGCCGCTGTTGTGCCATAAAATTATAGATCACGCAGCTGTTCAGCATGGCCGGCAGGAGGTTGTTTCACGGTCGATTGAAGGGCCTGTCCACCGTACTAATTACCGCGAAATCAGGGACCGGTCGCTGAAAATTGCCCAGGCACTGGAACGCGATGGATATAAACTTGGCGACCGTA
>JALTNS010000375.1 GCA_027000565.1 Rhizobiaceae bacterium
TTTGCCATTGGCAAGCGTGAGTTTGTTTTTGCCCATGTCCGATATATGGCCGTTGCCGGATTGCCCGGTCAGTGCCTGAAAATAGTGCCGGGTATCATCTTTTCCACCGGCGACTGCGATTGAAACGATCCCTGATGCCCCGTTGGCGTGGACCTTATGTGCCGGATCAAACACTTTGTCACTCAACCACTGACACGAAAACAGGGCGAGGTTGGGCGACGACACCTGCGCTGTAATGAACAGATTGATAGCAATCTGTTTTTTGCTTTCATCCGGTTGCACCACATCACGGCGAAACGCCACAATTGGTCCACAGTCAAAGCCGAGATTTATGTGATCTTCACGTTCGGCTGCCGCGTCTTCACTGGTGAGGGCAATCAGCGAAAAACCATCATCTCCGATATTTTGACGATAGGCCCGGTCGCGCTGTAAAAATCCGTTACCCTTATCAGCCTCCCGTTCATAAATCTGTTGCTCACCGATAGCCAAGGGCTCCAGATAGGTACCGTTTTCAAAAAATACGCAGGCGTTTTGGGTGCCGAACGGGTGATGGCCATCGGGCGCCACAGTAAATCCAAGCGCCGACAATCGCTCGCGGGCGATATTCAGCGAGGAAACAGGTAGAACGATATGATCCAGAGATTTTGTCTTGGCGACTGTCATAGGTAGCGTGTGCCTGATTATTGATGATTGTTCAAGATGTCATCAAGGCGCAATCCCGATCACAGGGGTTGCACATTCTTCATTTGAGCATAATGTGAACATTTAGGCTGCCTTTTCCCCGGGGATGACAGCCAGAGGCAATAATTTTTCAATTTGAATTTGCACACCGAGCTTGCATGGCTATTGCAACAGCCATGCTTTTGAATGGAAACTGATGCTTAATTTGTTTGTCAATGGCCACAAATCTGCGCCACCGCATTTTATAACAGTCGTGTTCCTGGCCGCATCTGCAGCCATGACAATGAATATATTTCTCCCCTCACTTACGGCCATTTCGCTCGAGTTTGGCATTGCCTATTCATCTGCTCAGCTGGTTTTGTCCGGGTACCTTGGGGTAACGGCCGTATTTCAATTGTTGATCGGTCCGCTTTCGGACCGCTATGGCAGGCGCCCGGTGATTCTGGTGTCATTGGTGTTATTTTTCATCGGGTCACTGATCTGTCTGGTCGCACCGACATTTGAAATTCTGTTGTTTGGCCGCCTGGTGCAGGCTTCCGCAATCACGACAATGTCGCTTAGCCGTGCAATTGTTCGCGATTTATTCGCCCGATCAAAAGCGGCCAGTATGATCGGTTATGTTACCATGGCCATGGCAATTGGCCCGATGATTGCGCCCATGTTGGGCGGTTATCTGCAAGAAAACTATTCCTGGCGGGCAAGGTTTTTGCGGTTGGCCGTGATAGCCGCAACCATGCTGGTGCTTTGCTGGTTTGATCTAGGGGAAACCAACAAGAACAAATCTACCAGCCTTGCAGCGCAATTTAGAAATTATGGCGAGTTGGTACGAGAAAAGCCGCTTTGGCTTTATATCATTTCGGCGACCGCAGGTGCTGGTGTATTTTTCACCTTCATTGGTGGAGCGGATTATGTCGGCCGGAACTTCCTGGATTTAACGCCCACAGAAATCGGCTTCTATTTTGTATTTGTCAGTGTCGGGTATATCAGCGGCAATTATCTAGCCGGTCGATTTACGGAAAAAACAGGCCTTGAAAAAATGATGGTGGTAGGCACCGCCGTCACTGTAGTCGGTGTGGTGATTTCAATTTTTCTGTTTTTCATTGGGGTTGTCGAGGCCGCTTCCCTGTTTTTGCCGATGTTATTCGTCGGCATTGGTAACGGCATGTCTTTGCCAAGTGCCAATGCAGGCGCAGTTAGCGTGCGGGCTGATCTGGCTGGATCCGCCGCTGGTCTTACCGGCAGTTTGCAGGTTGGCGGAGGTGCCGCCTTATCATATCTAGCGGCCAATATGCTTGGTCCGAATACCGGCCCTTACCCGATGCTGGCCATTATGCTGGGCGCATCGATCATCAGCCTGGCTGCATCAACTATAATTTTCAGAATGCCGCAACCCGCCCACGCCGAATAGCCGCTCTTGCGAAGCCAATTTAGGCGGATTAGGTTTGCGACACATTCAGGAACACATCATGACCGATCAAAAAACTGTTCATCCGAACCCCAATGATTTGACACTTTCCGCGCCGGTCAGCGGCATTGACCACACCGGTGCTTCCGTCAACATGCGGGTTGTCACAGAAAAACCGCTGACGCTATTTTTGAACAGCCAGGAAATTGTCACCTTGATGACAATTGGTGATCATCCAGAATACCTGGCAGTAGGGTATCTGGTAAACCAGAACATGCTCAAAGAAGCCGATGAAATTACCAATATAGATTATGATGAAGATATTGGCGTGATCGTCGTTCGCACCGGTACTGAAACCAATTTCGAAGAAAAGATGAAAAAAAAGGTGCGCACATCCGGTTGCGCGCAGGGCACGATTTTTGGTGATGTGATCGATGCATTTGACGAAATACAATTGAGCACCAATGCCCGGCTCAAAACATCGTGGTTGTATTCACTAACCAAAAAAATCAACACCACGCCAAGCTTATATCTGGGGGTTGGCGCAATCCACGGCTGCGTGCTTTGCAGGGAAGATGAACCACTGGCCTATATGGAAGATGTTGGCCGTCATAATGCGGTTGACAAGGTCGCCGGCTGGATGGCGATGAACGATGTTCCGGCTGGTGACAAGATATTTTATACCACCGGCAGGCTGACATCTGAAATGGTGATTAAAACCGTGATGATGGGGATTCCAATACTGGTGTCCCGTTCGGGCTTTACTGCCTGGGGTGTGGAGCTTGCGGTAAAATCGGGGTTGACCCTTATTGGACGCGCCCGCGGTGAACGATTTGTTGCTCTTTCCGGCACCGAACGCATTGAATTTGATGCAAATTCCAGTTTGGCCACGACCCGTGAACCCGCGTCATCTGTGGTGAACAAACCGGCACCACGCAAACCATATAAACCATCGGCCGATGATCTTGAAGAGCAAGCGTGGCTTGATAATCACGGTCGCCACCGGGGACAAATTGCGGCGGTTGTTCTGGCTGGCGGTCAATCACGCCGAATGGGGGGCGATGATAAAAC
>JALTNS010000376.1 GCA_027000565.1 Rhizobiaceae bacterium
CTATTTCATACCAATATCAACCAGGTCGATTAAGCAGATTTTTTCTCGTCATCATCATTGATTTCTTCAAAATCCGCGTCAACCACGTCATCGGTTGAGGCTGAGTCCGCTGCAGCGTCCGCTGCAGCCGCAGCTTCTTCCTCCGACTGTTGAGCCTCATAGATCGCCTGACCCATTTTCATGGATGCTTCGGCCAAAACCTGAGCCTTGGCGGTAATGTCTTCTGCATCATCACCCTCAAGAGCGGTTTTCAACTCGGTCATGGCCGCTTCGATGGCATTCTTGTCTTCTTCCGATACCTTGTCGCCGTGTTCGGCCAACGATTTTTCGGTCGAATGAATCATCGCTTCAGCCTGGTTCTTGGCCTCAACGGCTTCGCGACGCGCTTTATCGGATTCAGCATTGGCTTCAGCATCTTCGACCATTTTTTCGATTTCATCATCTGACAATCCGCCCGATGCCTGAATTCGAATTTCGTGGCTCTTGCCGGTACCCTTGTCCTGCGCCGATACATTGACAATGCCATTGGCGTCGATGTCGAATGTGACTTCAATTTGCGGGACACCCCGTGGCGCCGGTGGAATGCCGACAAGATCAAACTGGCCTAACAGTTTGTTATCAGCAGTCATTTCCCGTTCGCCCTGGGCAACACGAATGGTCACCGCGCTCTGGTTATCATCGGCAGTAGAAAATGTCTGGCTCTTTTTGGTCGGGATCGTTGTGTTGCGATCAATCAACCGGGTGAATACACCACCAAGTGTTTCAATACCAAGCGACAATGGCGTCACATCAAGCAGCAAAACATCAGTCACATCGCCTTGCAAAACACCGGCCTGAATAGCTGCACCCATGGCAACAACTTCGTCCGGGTTAACACCCTTGTGAGGTTCTTTGCCAAAGAAGTCCTGCACGGTTTCCTGAATTTTTGGCATGCGGGTCATGCCACCAACCAGAACCACTTCGTCAACTTCACCGGCTTTCATGCCCGCGTCTTTAAGGGCTGCTGCACAAGGTGCAATGGTGCGTTTGACCAGATCAGCTACCAGCGATTCAAATTTGGCACGGGTTAGCTTCATGGTCAGGTGTTTTGGACCAGATGCATCTGCTGTGATAAACGGCAGGTTGATTTCAGTTTGAGCTGAAGACGACAATTCGATCTTGGCTTTTTCTGCGCCTTCCTTAAGACGCTGCAGGGCCAGCTTGTCATTTTTCAGATCAATGCCATTTTCTTTCTTGAATTCGCTGGCGAGGTATTCAACCAACAGCATGTCAAAATCTTCACCACCGAGGAATGTATCACCGTTGGTAGATTTAACTTCAAAAACGCCATCACCGATTTCAAGAATTGAAATATCAAATGTACCGCCGCCAAGGTCATAGACAGCGATGGTTTTACCATCTTTTTTGTCCATGCCATATGAAAGTGCAGCAGCGGTTGGCTCGTTGATAATGCGCAAGACTTCCAGCCCTGCAATTTTACCGGCATCCTTGGTAGCCTGACGTTGGGCATCGTTGAAATAGGCTGGAACGGTAATGACCGCCTGCTCAACTTTTTCGCCGAGATAGGCCTCAGCGGTTTCTTTCATTTTCTGCAAAATCATCGCGGAAATCTGAGAAGGCGAATATTTTTCACCGGATGCTTCAACCCAGGCGTCACCATTGTCACCCTTAACGATTTTAAAGGGAACCATTTTCTGGTCTTTTTTGACCATCTTGTCTTCAAACCGCCGACCAATCAGACGTTTGACGGCGAATAACGTGTTTTCCGGGTTGGTCACCGCCTGGCGTTTTGCCGGCTGACCAACAAGACGTTCATTATCGTCGGTAAATGCCACCATGGAAGGTGTGGTCCGTGCACCTTCGGCGTTTTCAATTACTTTTGGATTTTTACCATCCATTACCGCAACACAGGAATTTGTTGTGCCGAGGTCAATACCTATCACTTTAGCCATTTAATCTCTCCTGTTTAGCGAGCCAACTGGACCCTTCCGTTTCAAAGGAATATGGCATCCCGGGCAACCGAAATTATGCGATTAACTAAAAACGCTAAACCCGGTACCCCCGTTGGCCCCCAACATATAGGGTTACTCATTGATTTTGATCAGGCACGAAAATCAATACAAAATGTTTTCCGTGCGTTGCCAGCTATATAAGAACAGGGCTCGTCTGGTGCAAGACTTTGATTCGGGTTAAAGTTGGTGCTGTTGCAAATTTTTTTCTGTAACGGCCGAATTTCAAGGGTCCCGGCATGATTTCTGTTATTGATGGGGTCCGTCTGCACCCGCAATATTTATCGCTACAACAACAACGCCAGCTGTTGGAAGTGGCCCGCAAAGTGATTCGTGATGCGCCGCTATTTGTTCCGACCATGCCAAAAACCGGAAAAAAGATGTCGGTACGCATGACCAATTGCGGTTCACTTGGTTGGGTAACAGACAAACAGCAAGGTTACAGATACCAGCCAGTTCATCCTGATACCGGGGAAAACTGGCCAAAAATACCGCCAGTACTTGTTGATATCTGGCAAGACCTTGCCAGATATTCAAAACCGGCGGAAGCCTGTTTGATCAATTTTTATAACGACACCGCCAAAATGGGATTGCATCAGGATCAGGATGAAAAGAATCTGGAAGCACCGGTAGTCTCACTGTCGCTCGGCAATGATTGTTTGTTTCGAATTGGCGGCACCAAACGCGGCGAACCAAGCAAATCGCTCCGCCTGAGAAGTGGCGATGCGCTGGTGCTGGAAGGACCGGCCCGGCTTATTTATCACGGGGTTGACCGAATTTATCCCAATACATCCAGATTGTTAAAAAAGGGCGGGCGAATTAATTTTACCCTTCGGCGGGTAAATGAATAGAAAATCACACCCGATCACGCAGCGAATACCACATCATTGCCAGATATAACAAAGGGCTGCGCATCATCTGGCCACCCGGGAATGGTGGAATCTCAAGATCTGACAAGTGATCAAGTTCTCCACTGATTCCAAGAAATTTTTCGGCAATCAGTCGGCCTGCATAATTTGATAAAACAACTCCATGGCCGGAATAACCGCCAATACTCCAGATACCGGGCTTAACTTCTCTTACAAACGGCATTCGTGGTATTGTGATGGCAACCGAGCCACCCCACTGA
>JALTNS010000377.1 GCA_027000565.1 Rhizobiaceae bacterium
TTCCGGTGCCATTAACCCGTTTGGACAGTGATGGCGGGTGGGCCATTGGTGCGCTAAAGCGCTTCATCATCTGACGGAATCATTCTTGTTTAATTCGCTCACGGCCATTCGTTCCGCGCACAGCCTCGGCGGGGGCGGCGCACAAGCGCCGGGCTGCCCTTAGGGGCCAGACTGTTTCCTTGTTAACGTGAAACAGCTCAAAGTTTGCCTTCATATGAAGCCTGGCCCGGTTTATCTCTTTATTCGATAGTCGCTGACTATGTCCAATCCGCATAAATCGATCATTGAATCGATCTCTTCATAATGGGCTTCGGGAACGGGTAAATAATAGATATGTTGGTAAAAATATGAGTATTGATTGGATGTACCTGTGCGAGAAAATTCCAGTCGCACGACAGCCTGGCCACCCTGGTCAGCAATTTCAACAGACCTGTTCCAAATCACCAGCCAGATCTTAACACCGCCAATTATTATCCACTTTGGTGAAAATTCGACAACATACTGTTGCGCCCGGTTCGCCGCCCGTCGACGGAAGGTTACCAGAATCCATCCTAAAATTATAGCAGCGCAAATGGCAACTCCGATGCCAAAAAGTGCTATGGACGGGCGCACAATTCCCGCCAGATCAACACCCACCCAATAATAATTCGCAGCAAAATAAAGCACGGGGGCGACAAAGGTTACAACAACCGGCCATCGCAGAATATTGATAAACGATCGCCGCAATTCCCCGTCCAATTGTTGACGGACATAGTTGGTCTCATCCTTGTTGAGCTGCCAGAGGATTGTTTTTTCGTCCATTGGGCAAACTAGCAAACACCGGGTTGTGCTTCAAGCAAGAGCTTTTTGCCGACTGCGGGCTAATAAAAATTGGATGTTTTCAGACAGCGACTGAAAGCCAGCCTGCTTCTTCTCAAATAAAAACCCCGCGGACCTTGTGGCCGCGGGGATTGATTTTTCAATGAGGCAACTGGTCTAGCTGTGCGCCAGAACCGCCAGCAACAACAACGCCACGATGTTGGTGATCTTGATCATCGGGTTGACCGCAGGGCCTGCAGTATCCTTGTAGGGGTCGCCGACCGTATCACCGGTAACAGCCGCTTTATGGGCTTCAGAACCCTTGCCGCCGTGGTTGCCATCCTCGATGTATTTTTTGGCGTTGTCCCAGGCGCCGCCACCGGCGGTCATGGATACAGCAACAAAAATACCGGTCAGAATAACCCCCAGCAACATCGCACCAAGCGAGGCGAAGGCAGCGTTTTTGTCGGCAACCAGATAGATCACACCAAAACACACCAGCGGTGAAAGCACCGGCAACATGGATGGCACCACCATTTCGCGAATGGCCGCCTTGGTCAGCATGTCAACTGCGCGGGCATAATCAGGCTTGGATGTGCCTTCCATAATGCCTGGATCAGCCTTGAACTGACGGCGAACCTCTTCAACCACCGAGCCCGCTGCGCGGCCCACGGCGGTCATGCTCATGCCTGAGAACATATAAGGCAGCATCGCGCCGAATATCAGACCAACAACCACATAGGGGTTGGAGAGTGAGAAATCGACACTGACACCGTCAAAAAATGAACCGGGGGTGGCGTTTGCCGCGAAGAATTTGAGATCCTCGGTATAGGCCGCAAACAGCACCAGCGCACCAAGGCCGGCAGAACCAATGGCATAACCTTTGGTAACCGCTTTGGTGGTGTTGCCAACCGCATCAAGCGCATCAGTGGTATCACGCACTTCTGGTGGTAATTCGGCCATTTCAGCAATACCGCCGGCATTGTCGGTAACCGGACCAAAGGCATCAAGCGCCACCACATTGCCGGCCAGCGCCAGCATGGTAGTAACAGCAATTGCGATGCCAAACAGACCGGCGAGATTAAAGGTGACGATAATGCCAACAATGATAATGATTGCCGGAATTGCCGTTGCCTCAAGCGAAATTGCCAGGCCCTGGATCACATTGGTACCGTGGCCGGTATCAGAAGCTGCCGCTATTGATTTGACCGGGCGGTAGTTGACGCCGGTATAATATTCGGTGACCCAGATAATCAGACCGGTGATAACCAGACCGGCAATGCCGGAATAAAACAGATCAAGGCCGGTATATGCGGTACCGGTATAGGCAGCTCCGGCGGTAATTTCGCCAAACCCGATCATCCAGTAAATTACCCCGCCAACAGCAAACAGCGACAATACCGCGGTTGCGATAAAGCCCTTGTAGAGAGCACCCATAATCGAGTTATTGGCACCAAGCTTAACAAAGAATGTACCGATGATCGATGTCACCACGCAAACACCGCCGATTGCCAGCGGCAGAACCATGATGGTTGACAACATGCCGGTTCCGGCAAAGTAAATGGAACCAAGAACCATGGTGGCAACAACAGATACCACATAGGTTTCAAACAGGTCTGCGGCCATGCCGGCGCAGTCGCCAACATTGTCGCCGACATTGTCAGCAATAGTGGCAGGATTGCGAGGATCATCTTCCGGAATGCCAGCTTCAACCTTACCAACCAGATCGCCGCCCACATCAGCGCCCTTGGTGAAAATACCACCGCCCAGACGGGCAAAGATAGAAATCAGCGAAGCGCCAAAGCCAAGCGCCACCAGCGCATCAATGACGATGCGGTTGTCGGTGCCAAGACCAACAGGGCCGGTGAGCACATAATAATAAACCGAGATACCCAGCAGGGCGAGACCAGCCACCAGCAGGCCGGTAACCGCGCCGGATTTGAAGGCAATCGCAAGGCCGGCACCAAGGCTTTGGCTTGCAGCCTGGGCGGTGCGCACATTGGCACGAACCGAAACCAGCATGCCGATGAAACCGGCAATGCCGGAGAGCGTTGCCCCGACGAAAAAACCGATGGCGACGTAAATGCCCAACAACCACCAAACGACGGCCATCACGACCACCCCGACCATGCCAATGGTCATGTACTGACGGGTAAGGTAGGCCTGCGCGCCTTCCTGAATTGCGCTTGCAATTTCCTGCATTCGCGCATTACCAGCATCGGCGCTCATCACCGATTTACTGGCCCAAACTGCATAAATAATCGACAGCAACCCGCTGGCGATTGCAAGATAAAGAGGAGCCATTGCCTCTGATCCTTTTTCTCGTC
>JALTNS010000378.1 GCA_027000565.1 Rhizobiaceae bacterium
GCCCATGTCTCAGCTCTTAATCGGTTCAGCATGCGCCAGGCCATCACTTGTACCGCAGGCACTTCGCTCCACATGGTCTCGCTGAGGCAGTGCCAGTGGCGGGCATCAACCTTTCCCGGAATGTCTATTTGCTCAATACAGGTGGCGCAGGCGATAATGCTTTTATCATTCGAACCATCGCTGTCGGGTGGCACATCATAGGTGTTCAGACTATTTTCTGCACCGCAAAGTTCACATTTGGCTCCGGCGCGGGCCACCAACCGGTCATCTATTGTCATGAATTGGTTTCCCGCGAAAATTGGTCGGAGTGAGAGGATTCGAACCTCCGACCCCGTCGTCCCGAACGACGTGCGCTACCAGGCTGCGCCACACTCCGAATAGAAAGATTGGCAGGTTTATAGGCCGGGTTTTACGCTGTTTCAAGAACCATTATGCCAGGCCGTAGTCGCTGCCGTAATATTCTTCTGCAGTTATTGTGCCGGTCGGGTCAAATTCAAAATTGGCCGGGTTGATATCCGCCACATCGACACCCTCAAGAATAATGGTGCTGTTATAGCCATATCTAACTCTAGCTTCACCATCGCGGGTGTAAATGTAGAGATCATCGAATTCCGACACATCTTCATTGCCCGCTATTACCAGGGTGTCGCCATCTTCACCAAACTGAAAATCGGTTATGCGGTCGAGTGCATCGCCCATGCGCAGCAAAAAGGTGTCATTGCCCTCGCCGCCGGTCATGGTATCGCTTCGGGTGCCACCGACCAGCGTGTCATCGCCTTTGCCGCCGATTAGCGTGTCATAGCCATATTTGCCGTTCATATAAACGCCTGTATCATCGGCAATAATTGTATCGTTACGATTGGCACCCTCTGCATTGCCAAACTGGATCATGTTTTCCGCATAGGGGTCGATTGATGCATGGTTAGACCCGGCACCGGAAACGATGGTCCAGCCGCTGCCGCCGTTACCAAAAAACGGCACGTCATAATCCAGCACGCTGTTTTCGACCAATACCATATTGCCGCGGTCCGGGCTGCCGTGAAATCCGGTGTCCCGGTTGGTATCCGCGACATGGATATTGTTATCGGTTTCAGCACTCCATGCCGATGTGATAAAACTGTGTCTGGTATCAAACACTTCCAGATTGGTCATCGACGCGTTGTTGCTTTCATACAGCAAAATGCCGTAGCCATTGCCGCCACCGCCCTTGTTATGCGATCCGCTGACAAAAATATCGTCCGCTTCAAGATCGATTGACGAGCCGATAACCAGGCCCCGGCTGCCGATATCGGTAATTGAAATCCGTTCAACCGAGGCCCCGTTAGTGCCAACGATCGACACGGCAGTGTTGCGCAGATATTCCGGTTGTGTATTGGAAAAGTCATAACCGTCGGCCGGGCCTAGTGCATAGGTAACGGAAAAATCAGACAGGGTAATATCATCTAGCAATTCAATCCGGTTCAGCTTCACTTCTCCCTCATCCATCGAATAGGGAATGGAGTGAGTAAAGTAGACCGTGTCGCCCTCAACCCGCTCGACCTCAAGTATCACCTCTCTGAACGGGCGATGATCAGCATCTTCCATGCTGACATTCTGCCAGCCATTGGCGTCGAGCCACTCGCGTGTGTTGGCCTGAAACATATATATAGTATCACCGGCAACCAGATTATTATCCTCTAGTTGAATATAGTTATTGCCAGCCACGGCCGCACTGTCGGCAACACCAAGATAGGATTTTTGCCCGCCTTTCACCTGAATGGCATCACACACTTCACCCGGCGCAAAATCGAAATTGAGGACGGTTCCTTCTTCGCTTTCGCCGCGAAGGGTAATGTCATCGCGCTCGATGATAATGCAGTCGTTGAATGTGTAGTTCCCATTCGCCAGAAGAACGGTCGCGCCACTTTCGGCATTGGCGATCAGTTGATTAAGGGTTCCAACATCCATGCCTGCAAAAACCTCAATAACAGACGGATCATTGCCTTCATCGGTACTATCGTGATTGTGGGAAGAACCATGATCTTGGTTTTTCCCGTCGTCAGCGACATTACCCGGGAAAAAACGCTGTACACCGGGGGCCTGATCAGTGTCAAAAACAGCCGGTAGAAAATCCACTTTGGCAAGCGGTGACAGGTCAGTTTGCGCGATTGAAACAGGGGTATTTTCGTCGGGATTGAAGTCAATTTCATCCGGTTTTATCGGTGCACCCGAGCCAATTATTCTGCCTTCATCGGCATCATTGTCCACGCGTGCGTCCGCCTTGCGTGGGGCATCATCCGTTGACTTTCTGGAATTACCTTTGGCATTGGACGTACCGGCTTCGTTATCGGCGAGGGCAACTTCCACGTCGGTTTCTTCACTGTCATCCGCCAATTCTTCACTGTTGCCAGATCGCGAATTGCTCTCCTCTTCCGGCAAATCTTCCACCAGCAGAGAGAGCACGGATTCGACATTCATGTCTTCAACCCATGTGTCATAGGGCGAAGAGCCGATTGTATCTTTGTAGGCAAAACGGTCGCTCTGGTAGTCGCCGTCAGTTTTTAATGCGAGAAGGTCGCCGCGATCATTCATCGGATATCAATGCTGTTTGAAGGTTCGCTTTTTTGGTGCCGCAAACCGGTGTTAACGATTTGTTAACATTAACAAGACGTCAAAATTTGGCAATTGATATTAAGAAACATCGTTAACGGTCATGGTTAACAAGATGAATATAAAGGATAAAATCAGAAAAATCTAAGCGATGACTGAGTGTCAGATGAATCAGATTGTAAAGTAATATTGTTTTTGCAACCGCCCCCTTTTGGGGAGGCGGTAATTCTGGTGAGAAAAATACCGGCCCTAAAACCGGTTTTCGATGACAATTTCGTCCATGGCCAATTGTCCGGCGCGCGGCCATGCATCTTTTTTAGGTTTGCCTATGGCGACAAACATCGCGATCACATGATCATCCGGCAGATCAATCAATTCGCCAACCTTGTCAAAGTCGAATCCGTCCATCGGGCAGGAATCATATCCCAGGCCTTTGGCTGCGAGCATTAATGTCTGGGCCGCAATGCCGGACGAGCGCATAGCTTCATCGCGCTGCACCTGCTCCTTGTCGCGATAATAGCTGTCAATCGCCGGCACCATGAAACCCTGAACGTCCTCAGAAGCATTGGCCCAATAGCGTTGTGGTCGTTTCTCCCAGGATTTTGTATCTGCACACATGACGATGAACAATGAGCTGTCGGTTACCTGCGCCTGACCCCACGCGGCTTCCCTGATTTTTTCGCGAAGTGCCATGTCCTTGACCACGACAAACCGCCAGTTCTGGATATTGAAGGCGGTCGGTGCCAGCATGGCCAAAGACAGCAATTCCTTTTCTGTATCTGCTGGCATAACGTGGTTGGCATCAAATTCCTTGACCGCGCGGCGGGTACGGATTGCTTCATCGGTTTTCATGTTTTTCTCCATTATGAAAATAGTGACAAAACATCAGTTATGCAGTAGGGGTAATAAGCGCAAGAACGCACAATTATGTGTTGTAGGCACAAAAAGTATACTAATATACCTGATTGAAAGGGTTTGGCGGATGAATATCGAGACCTCGGTTTGTCCGGGAGTATGTCCGGTTGAAGCGGCATTGGATGTTATCGGTGGCAAGTGGAAAGGCGTCATTCTTTATTATTTGCGCGATGAAACAAGACGGTTCAATGAACTGCGGCGGTTGATCCCCGACGTCAGCCAAAGAATGCTGACCAAACAATTGCGGGAGCTTGAGCAATGCCGGATTGTACACCGCAAGATTTATCGTGAGATTCCGCCCAAGGTCGAATATTCACTAACAGATTTCGGCAAATCACTCACCCCTATTATGACATCGCTGCAACAATGGGGGCTTGAATATGCCGAGGAGATTGCCGAGATTCGTGGCAAAAAATGAGAAGCCTTTTATCAATCACGTTCAAGGCACATGGCAACGCCCATGCCGCCACCGATGCAAAGGGTCGCAAGACCTTTTTTGGCGTCGCGTCGCTGCATTTCATAGAGCAAAGTTACCAGAATGCGCGCCCCTGATGCGCCGATCGGGTGGCCTATGGCAATCGCCCCGCCATTGACATTGACCTTGTCAATATCCCAGCCCATTTCCTGATTGACCGCGCAGGCCTGTGCGGCAAATGCCTCGTTTGCCTCGATCAGATCAAGATCAGCTGCATTCCACCCGGCCCGTTCAAGCGCCTTGCGCGAAGCGGGGATGGGACCGGTTCCCATGATCGCCGGATCGACACCTGCGGTTGCCCGTGAAGCAATGCGGGCGAGCGGTGTGATGCCACGTTTGGCGGCGTTTTCGGCCGACATCACCACAAGGGCCGCAGCACCATCATTGATGCCTGAAGCATTGGCGGCAGTCACCGTGCCGTCTTTCGCGAAAGCCGGGCGCAATTTGGCCATGCCCTCGATGTTTGCGCCATGGCGAATATACTCGTCCTGATCAACGGTAATATCGCCCTTGCGATTTTTCACGATGACAGGCGTGATTTCATCGCTGAATTTTCCGGCCTTTTGCGCGGCTTCGGCCTTGTTTTGTGATTGAACCGCAAAAGCGTCTTGTATGTCGCGGGTGATCTGAAACTTGTTGGCGACATTTTCCGCCGTAGTGCCCATGTGGTAGCCGTTGAATGCATCCCATAACCCGTCGCGGATCATTGTATCAATCATCTGGTAATCACCCATCTTCACCCCATTGCGCAAATGCTGGCAATGGGTTGAACGCGACATTGATTCCTGCCCGCCGGCAATGACGATTTCGGCATCCCCGCCTTCGATTTGTTGCGCGGCGAGGGCAACAGAGCGAAGGCCGGAGCCGCAGACCTGATTGATGCCCCAGGCGGAGGCTTCCTGCGGAATACCGGCGGCAATAGAAGCCTGGCGTGCCGGATTTTGCCCCTGGCCCGCGGTTAATACCTGACCAAGAATAACTTCATCGACGTTTCCGGCTTCTATCCCGGCGCGTTTGATTGCCGCGCGAATGGCTGCTTCTCCAAGCTGGTGGGCGGCGAGGGTTGATAACCCGCCGTTGAATGAGCCAACGGCAGTGCGGGCGGCGGCGGCAATGACAATATCAGACATGTAGAGGTTCCTTGGGTGTGGTTTTCGCTGAATCGCGCAGGCGAATTCCGGTGCGATATCGGCGGATTAGGATTGACCATTTACTGCCGGGAGGCATACAACAAATGGAACTTGAATTACCCCTGTTGAATAACGGATTGCCGATTGCAAGTCTATTAGCCTTTTGTGCATATCTCCCCTGCCATGCACCGGGTTAGCTTGGTCTAAAATCCTGAAAGGAAGTAAAATGACCGCATGTATTGTTGGCTGGGCCCATTCGAGATTTGGCCGCCACAGCGATGAAACCGTCGAAAGCCTGATTGTCGGCGTGGTCGGAGAGGCCCTTGAAAATGCTGGATGCGAGGCTAGCGAAATCGACGAGATCATTCTTGGTCACTTCAACGCCGGGTTTTCTGCGCAGGATTTTACCGCCAGTCTGGTGCTGCAGGCATCGGATGATTTTCGTTTCAAACCAACCACGAGAGTGGAAAATGCCTGTGCAACCGGTTCCGCTGCGGTGCAACAGGGAGTACGCGCCATTCAGACCGGTGCCCGCAAGGTGCTGGTTGTCGGGGTCGAGCAAATGACCACCACGCCGGGACCCGAGATTGGCAAGAACCTGCTCAAAGCCTCCTATCTGCCGGAGGATGGTGACACGCCCGCCGGTTTTGCCGGTGTATTTGGCAATATTGCGCAGGCCTATTTTCAGAAATATGGTGATCAATCGGATGCACTGGCCAATATTGCGGCAAAGAACCACAAAAACGGTGTCAACAATCCCTATGCCCAGATGCAAAAGGATCTGGGTTTTGAATTCTGTCGGGCCGAAAGCGAAAAAAACCCGTTTGTCGCCGGCCCGTTGAAGCGTACCGACTGTTCGCTGGTATCTGATGGTGCCGCCGCCATCGTGCTGGCTGATACGCAAACCGCCTTATCGATGGACAAGGCGATTGCTTTTCGAGCCACCGCCCATGCGCAGGATTTTTTGCCAATGTCGAAACGCGATATATTGGCTTTCGAGGGCTGCTCGGTCGCCTGGCAGCGGGCGTTGAAAGACGCAGGGCTGGTAATTGACGATCTTTCTTTTGTCGAAACCCATGATTGTTTCACCATTGCCGAACTGATTGAATATGAAGCCATGGGCCTTGCCAAACCGGGCGAGGGGGCAAATATTGCCAATGAAGGCCAGACCAAAATGGGTGGTCGCTTGCCGGTTAATCCGTCTGGCGGGCTGAAAGCCAAGGGCCACCCGATTGGTGCAACCGGCGTTTCCATGCATGTGTTGACCGCCATGCAGCTCAGCGGAACGGCGGGCGGTATTCAGGTGCCGGGGGCTGAACTTGGCGGCATATTCAATATGGGTGGTGCGGCGGTCGCCAATTATGTTTCGATTATGCAGCGCATAAAATAGCAGGCTCTAATGGCAAACCCGGTATTGGTTGAAGTTACCCGCGGCAATCGGGTCGAAAGCAGGCACCGTGGCGCAATTGCGGTGGTCGATGCCGATGGTAACCCGGTCAAAGCCATTGGCGATATAGATATGCCGGTTTTTCCGCGCTCCGCAATCAAGGCATTGCAGGCCCTGCCACTGGTGGAAAGCGGAGCTGCCGACAAATACCGATTTGAAGATAATGAACTGGCGCTTGCCTGTTCTTCGCACTCTGGTGAAGCTGGCCACATTGCAGCGGTCAATGCGATGCTTGGCAAGATCGGCCTTGATGAAGGAGCGCTTGAATGTGGTTGCCAGCGGCCAATGAACGAAAATGCAAGTCTGGCACTTGCTGAACAGCAGCAAAAACCGCTTGCCAGCCATAACAATTGCTCCGGCAAACATGCAGGGTTTTTGTGCCTTGCCTGTCATATGGGCGTTGATCACAAGGGATATGTTCACCGTGACCATGCGGTTCAGCGCGAGGTTCGCGGTGTTCTGGAAAACCTCATGGGTGCTGCTCACGCGGAAGATCATTGCGGCACAGACGGATGTTCAATCCCGACCTATGCGGTGCCTTTGCGCTCGATTGCGCTCGGGTTTGCCAGATTTGCCGGTCGCACCGCCATGGGGCCGAACCGGGCCAAAGCCGCTGAACGCATTTACAACGCCTGCGTTACAAACCCCTGGTATGTGGCAGGAACCGACCGCGCCTGCACCCGTATCATGGAGGCGGGCAAGGGCAGGGTGTTGGCAAAAAACGGCGCTGAGGGCGTGTTTTGTGCGGCAATACCCGAGCTTGGTCTCGGCGTGGCAATCAAATGTGATGATGGCACTACGCGTGCCGCCGAAACCATTGCAGCAACAGTCATATCAAGCCTGTTGCCAAAGGGTGATGAGCAGGGAAATGCAATTCGAGATATCGGGCGGCAAAAGGTAGAAAACTGGAATGACATCAAGGTTGGTGATGTGCGCCCGGCGGGAGCACTCTCTTGAGAAAACTGCCTGGAATAATAGCACTGGTGCTGATGACCACACCGGCAGTCGCAACACCGCCGAACATGGTGTGTGAGGTCAGTGAACCTCCGCTTAACATCGAGATTAACCTTTCAACCAATTATTCCGATCTCAACCCCTATGGTATTGTACCGGGTTCTCTCGTCTATTCCGGCTTGACAATTGATCCGCCGCAAGAAGGAATACCCGCATCAAAGATCAGCCTCTATGGCGAGGATATGGTTGGTCAGTGGTTGCTGGACGGGCGGATTGATCTGCAATTCTATAAGGAAGAATCGCTGGATAATGGTGAAGTTTTATCAATCAGTCTGACAATAAAAACCACGTCGACGGGCAAAACCAAAGAGGAAAGCGGCCAGCCAATTCACCGGGGTACATATGAATTGCAGTTTTTTGCCGGTTCGAAACGCGAGAATGTTGGCAAGTTGATCAGGCAGTTTGCCGGGAATATTATCTGCGGGTGATCGTGTTGCGACCGCAATCCTTGCATGAACGAGCGGTGAATGGTGCATTCAAATATTGCAAAAACAATTCGTCAAAATACGTTCCGTGCGATGCAATTTTTGATGCCTATTGCGCCTTGAAAGGCGGCACGTTGTCGAAGGAACAGGGATGGGGTGGCAAAACCTGCTGGGAACCGAACTGATATTTGTTCCACATTCACATCCAAAATCAATGCGAAAACCCGGGTATATTTATCCGGGCTTTCTTGTTTTCCTGAAAGTAAAACTCGACCTCAGTGAGGACAAAAGACGTGTGACGGAATCGGCCTTGACATTATAGTCACTGGAAGCTTTAGATTCTGCTGGACACTGGAAGCAACAGGCGGAAAGTCTACCCGTTGGGATTTCAAGTGTGTGCTATTGGGCAGATTGCCATGACAAAATACAGCACTCGAATAAATATTGAATGCGCGATATTCAGGATTTTGTACCGGCCCTTGTTACGCCGCAGCGCCCGGCAAATTTTACAGGGAAGATTGCTTGATCCCGACAATCCGCGAAAAGGACGCTGGCTGAAATCGGATGTCAAAGACATGCTTGAGCAGACATGGGCAAGACTGGACAAGCTGTTACCGCAGGCCGAACTTGATGTGATCCCGACACTTGGCAATCGTCATAATCTTTATCTGGCGGTCATCACCACAGCAGCCTATCAGGTGTTGCTGGAGAACGGATATTCCAAAAAACGTGCTTCTGTTTTGATCGCAGATGTTGGCTGGAAGCTTTATGAACTTGGCATAAAATTGATGTCCCTGCCGTTTCGGCTGACATCAAGGGACCCGAAAAAACGTATCGAAAAAACCATCGATGCGCTGATGACCTTTCCGTTTAACACACCGGGCCGACCGGGTTATGAGGCGAAAGCCGTCAAGCAGGATGATCAGATGTTAACCCACTGGACGTGGTGTCCGCCACAGGCCTATGTGCGAAATCTTGTTGAGCGCGAGGGCGACGGGGGCGAGCTCGATGCGTTCTACAATTCCTGGTGCCTTTACGATTGGCCGGGCGCTGATCTGATGGCTGACGATGGTATTCGCAATCACTATCAACGCAATAAAACGCTCTCAAAAGGAGATGCGGTTTGTGATATGTGCTGGCGTCACAAGGGAACAGCGAGCTTGTAATTGGCTTATAAATGATCGGGGTCAACCGGCGACCGCCGCGGCTTAAATTGCCTAAGGTAATGAATCAGTTTAAGATGTGATTTTACTTGATTCATACTTATAAGCGAAACTGGCAAATGATTAAAAAGATTGCGCTATTTATTTTTTTGGCAATTGTTGGCGCCGTTGGAACAGGGGCCTGGGTTTTCCGCTCAATTTCGCCAACACACCCGGCGTTGGAAAGTGCGAACCTGCCGCCACTTGTGCCGTTGCGTACGTTCTATGCCAATACAGAAGCTCGATGGAGGTATAGCTTGTCGCCGGATGGCAGTAAACTTTCCTGGCTTGAATCGAAATGGTTCAGGCCGGCACTGTGGGTGAAGCCGTTAGGGGCCAGTGAGGCTGAAATATTCAGTACGAGCGATGAAGTGCGCTGGTATGTGTGGGCCAGTAACAGCCGTCATCTGCTCTATCAGGCAGACCGCGATGGTTGGGAAAATGATGTGCTGGTTTCGATTAACACATCAAAACCGGGTGCCAAACCGCGCACCTATGATTTTGGCAAGGACGTCAAATCGTTCTTTTATAAAATTCCAAAAAACGCCGACTCTGATGTTTTGATTGCCCATAATGCTCGAGACCGCTCGAGGTTTGATCTTTATCGCCTAAATCTTGATTCCGGTAAAACCACGTCAATGGATTTGAGCATCGAGGAAGGGGTGTCCTGGCATGTGACCAGCGATGGCGAAATCTTTGCCCGTACCCGTTATGTCAGTGGTGCAGACTGGCGATTTGAAATGCGTGAAAATGATGGATGGCGCGAAGTGCTACGTGGAACATTTGAAGACATCTTCAGCCCGTTTAGCGATCCTGACAAGAATAATATCTCCTATGCAATTTCCAATATTGGCCGCGATAAATCCGCATTGGTTCAGGTTGATCTCAACACGGGAGAAGAAAAGGTCATTGATCAGCATCCCACTGTTGATTATGGCTGGGTTGTTCTTGATGCTGAAAGACAGACCCCTCTAATGGCGAGTCTGTATCCCGATTATCAGCAACGACGATATTTCGACAAAACCTATGAGGCGATGATCAGATCACTCAATCCGCCCAAAAATGCGGCTGTCAATATTGTTGCCACAACCCGCGATGCGACGAAATTGCTGGTGACAATTGAAGAAGATCAGGCCGGATTTGAAACCAAACTGATTGACCGGACGTCAGGAAAGATCACTTCGATATCGACCCCTGGGGTGGCGAAATTTCGCGATCGTTTTTCGTCCGTTGAACCGGTGTTCATCAAGGCCAAAGATGGCCTGACAATTCCTGCTTATCTGTCGAGACCGAAGGGTGTTGATGGACCCGCACCCATGGTAATCATCATTCATGGCGGGCCGGTGGCACGCACAAGAGGCGGGTGGAACTCTCGCAGGGCATGGATGAACAATCGCGGCTATGCGGTTCTGGATGTCAATTACCGCAGTTCATCCGGCTATGGGCGAAAATTTCGTGAAGCGGCGATTGGTGAGGTCTCCCGTAAAATGGATCAGGACATTGTTGATGCCCGCCAATGGGCGGTCGACAGGGGTATTGCCGATCCCGATAGAATTGCGGTGTATGGCGGCAGTTTTGGTGGATTGAAAGTGTTGACCGCCATGACCCGCAATCCCGATCTTTATGCTGCCGGAATTAATATCAACGGCATCAGCGATATTGCCAGCATGTTGCAAGAAGTGCCGGTCTACTGGCGGGGCTGGCCTGACTGGTATCGCAAATATATCGGAGACCCGGAAAATCCCGAGGATATGAAAGAAATTGTTGACCGTTCGCCTTTGACCCATGCGGCAAAGCTGAAAAACCCGATTATGATTGTTCAGGGTTCCAATGATGTACGCGTGATCAGAAATCAGGCCGACCGTATGGTCGCCGCTTTAAGAAAAAACAATGCACCGGTTGAATATGAGCTGATGCCGGGAGCGGGTCACCAGTTTCGCAATTGGGGCTGGAAACAACGGATTATCATCATGCGCCGCATGGAACGTTTTCTTGCCAAACATCTCGGCGGACGAGCCGATGGTTTTGACTATGCGGTACTGGGTGCCCATGCGTTGAAACAGGCGGGATTGTAACAACCGGTCCTGTCCCTAGTGCGCAACTGGCCAGAATTATGAACAATTGCCAAGCGCAACAAAGCAAATGATGAACTCATATTATCCGGCATATCAACGGGTTGTTTAATATGTTCCTTAAGAAAATCTGAAATCCGTTCGGCGATACTCCCCTCTGGGAGAAGCCGAAATGAACAACATAGCGCGTTCAAAATCCCGACGTACTCGCCGCTTGATCAGGCAGTCTGCGGCTAAAAGCACACGCCGATACAAGAGCAAAAAGGGCTTGTGGCGAAAAACACCGATAATTGTTTTTGTCCTGCTTGTTGCCGTATTGTTTCAGTTGGACCAAAGTTCAGCATTGCGAACACTGTTTGGTTTGAAATCCGGTTCTTCGAAAGTGGCGGGGCTGAGCAATGTGGTTTCTGGTGTTGCGCGGGTGGTTGATGGTGATACGATTAAAATCAACGGTCAAAGGGTAAGATTG
>JALTNS010000379.1:0-2043 GCA_027000565.1 Rhizobiaceae bacterium
AACGTGGAATTTGGCATCAACGGTGAAAACTAAAACGAATCAACGCAATAGAACAATGTCATCACTGTTCACCATGCCAAGATTGCGCCGCACCTGTTCGTCGAGCATGTCTTTTTCGATAGTGCCGCTACGCAACAGCGCCACCCGACTTTCAAGATTTTGGCGTTTTTTGATAACGTCTGCCAGCTTCAATTCAAGCTCGACAGTTTTCGCCTGAAGTTTGATGTGAGAGCGAATACCATAGTCCCCGGTAAAGGCCTGGGTGCCAAAATAGCCAAATACGACAAGAGAAAGGATGGGGACGATCAAACGTCCGCGATTGGTTCGTTTTTTTTGTCTGGTGATCATATACAAACCGGCAATGAATGCCGCACGCTGCGTTACAAGAAAGGTTACCTGCAACAGTCTGCCTCAACAGCGTTAATGAGGTGTTTAATTTTTCGCGTCGATTTGAACTATTTCAGGCTGGTCAGCGCAATATGCTGCGCCCTGCATAAACTGCCTGGGTGTCGAGCATTTCTTCTATCCGTATCAGCTGATTATATTTTGCCAGACGATCGGAACGCGACAGGGACCCGGTCTTGATCTGCCCGCAATTGGTGGCAACTGCGAGGTCTGCAATAGTTGCATCTTCGGTCTCGCCGGAACGATGGGACATGACCGATGTATAACCGGCCCGGTGAGCCGTGTTCACCGCATCAAGGGTTTCGCTCAAGGTGCCGATCTGGTTGACCTTGATCAGAATCGAGTTACCAATGGCATTATCAATGCCTTTTTGCAGGCGCTCTGTATTGGTGACAAACAGATCATCACCAACCAGCTGGCATTTGGAACCGCTGAGTTCTGTGTGGGTTTTCCAGCCATCCCAATCATCTTCGGCCATGCCGTCTTCAATCGACAGTATCGGGTATCTGTCAACCAGATCGTCGAGATAGGCGGCAAGTTCGGTGGGATCAAGTACCCTGCCCTCACCGCTTAAATCATACTTGCCATCTTTAAAAAACTCAGACGATGCGCAGTCGAGCGCCAGGTAGACATCCTCTCCCGGTGTGTACCCGGCTTTTTCAATTGATGTCATTATGAAATCAAGCGCATCCGGTGCCGATGCTATATTGGGGGCAAAGCCTCCTTCATCACCAACATTGGTATTATGTCCGGCATCGGAAAGAGACTTCTTGAGGGTATGAAATATTTCAGTTCCAATCCGCACAGCATCGCTGAACGTATCCGCGCCAACCGGCATGATCATGAATTCCTGAAAATTGATTGGATTGTCCGCATGTTCGCCACCATTGATGATATTCATCATAGGAACCGGCAATATGTGAGCGCTGGAACCACCAACATAACGGTAAAGCCGCAAGTTGGTTGCAATGGCTGCTGCTTTGGCGGTTGCAAGTGAAACACCCAGAATTGCATTGGCGCCCAACCGGCTCTTGTTTGCAGTTCCGTCAAGTTCGCACATCATGGTGTCAATTTTCATCTGTTCCTCGGCATCGATACCGCTTAGCAGATCGAACAATTCACCATTAACAGCCTCAACCGCACGATTCACTCCCTTGCCGCCCCATTTGTCGCCACCATCACGCAATTCCACTGCTTCATGGGCACCTGTTGATGCACCTGATGGCACCGCTGCGCGCGCCTCGCTGCCGTCCTCAAGCACCACGTCAACTTCTACGGTCGGGTTTCCGCGGCTGTCGTAAATCTGGCGGCCAATGATATCAATGATTGCGGTCATGGGAGCATGCTTTCTGAATATTCGAACTTTTTTGCTTTTCTAGCGCAGTAGTATTTATGCGCAAGCCTGAAACCCTATTTTATTGACAATCGCCGACTTCCGGCAGGTAACGCGCTGGAATGTTTCGACACCATTGTTGACCAGCATCGACACAGGTTCGGCAATTTTGCCAGACATGGTGAAATGCGGCTGGGAATGAAAGGACCAGAACCCATGAAGATTCTTCGTACAACCCCTCTCGTTGTCTTGACCGCCATGTCAATTTTGACCGCCTGTGAAAAGGTTGGCAGTTCGACCAATAG
>JALTNS010000379.1:2053-3104 GCA_027000565.1 Rhizobiaceae bacterium
GCGCGGGATCGGGATGGGTCTCCATGAACAGGCCGGAGATGCCCGCCGCCACCGCGGCGCGGGCCAGCACCGGCACGAACTCGCGCTGCCCCCCGGAAACCTTGCCCAACCCACCGGGTTGCTGCAGCGTGTGGGTGCCATCAAATATGACCGGCGCACCCATAGCCGCCATTTGTGGAAGCGATCGCATGTCGGAAACAAGCGTGTTGTAGCCAAAACTGGCGCCGCGTTCGGTCAACAACACATTGGAATTACCGCCCTCAACCAGTTTGTTCAGAACATTTTGCATGTCCCACGGAGCCAAAAACTGGCCTTTTTTAACATTGATAACCTTGCCGGTGCGGGCGGCGGCCAGCAGAAGATCGGTCTGACGGCATAAAAATGCCGGTATCTGCAGCATGTCCACATGGGGGGCAACCGCAGCACACTGTTCTTCTGTGTGCACATCGGTGACAATCTGCAGATCAAACTCGGTTCGCAAATCTGAAAAAATCTGCATGGACTTTTCAAGACCCAGACCGCGCTTTGCCGAAAGACTGGTGCGATTGGCTTTGTCGAATGACGATTTGTACACCAGCCCAATGCCCAGCTTTTTGCATATCTCTTTCAAACTGCCGGCCATATCAAACGCGTGGTCGCGGCTTTCAAGCTGGCACGGTCCGGCGATCAGGGAAAACGGCGCATCATTGGCAAATGTTACATTGCCCAGACTTACCCGGGAATTTGGAGTTGCGGACATTATCAGGTCTCGTTTTGTTGTATGAATGCGATCGTATAACCCTGACCGGTCACCGGGGAAACCACCAATCTTTCACCGATTTGTTTTGATGCAATGCCGCTTATGCGCAGGGTAACGGCGGTATAAAACAAATCACTAACAGCAAGGTCAATTGCAACAGCTTGCGGGCCGGTTGAAGTGTTATTGATTCTCAGATCGTAAATCTCAGCCAGTTCGTCATCGGACAGAAGATTTATTTTGCCATTGGCAAGCTTGAGTTTGTTTTTGCCCATGTCCGATATATGGCCGTTGCCGGATTGCCCGGTCAGTGCC
>JALTNS010000380.1 GCA_027000565.1 Rhizobiaceae bacterium
ATTTATTCCATTGCGAGCAAACTTAATCCGGTTTTCCGCCCTTAATTTGCATATCATCTCAAAGCGACAACTTCAGGTAGGTGCCGGGCGCAGCCCGACAAATCTGAATCGGCAATTGATTTGAATATCATCGGGGTTTTCTGCAATTTTTCGATTTTTTCTCGCAATTCCGGTAAAAATTATTCAGAAACGCAGGAAAATACAATTTTCAATTGTATAGAGCGAATTTCTTGTTTGACTTTTACGTCAATTAACATGTAACTGCGTTTAGTTTCTGCGATTGGTAATACATCACCCCTAAGAATCTGATTCTGATGTGCCGGTTGTTTCGAAATGATCCCATAATCTTACTCAAATTAACAATGGATCAAGAAATGGAAAACTCTGAGAATTCAAAACTACCTGACATTGCAGATGATGTGCTGCTGGACCTGACGGCCGATATTGTTTCGGCCTATGTTGGTAATAACCCGGTTAGCGCACATGATCTGTCAAACATCATTGGTGATGTGTATAAAGCTTTGGGCGAGGTTGCCGGTTCATCCTTTGCACCGCCTGAAGCTGAAAAACCAAAACCTGCAGTATCAATCAAAAAATCTCTCGGGCACGAATATCTGATTTGCCTGGAAGACGGCAAACAGTTCAAATCGCTCAAGCGTCATTTGAAAACCCATTACGATCTGTCTCCTGACCAGTATCGCGAAAAATGGGGTTTGCCTGCCGACTATCCAATGGTTGCACCGGCCTATGCGGAAGCAAGATCCAATCTTGCCAAACAGATGGGGCTTGGACAAAAGCGTCGGCGCAAGGCCAAATAGTAAAATTCATTATCGTCCTGTATTGCCGGTTCAGGCCCCTGCTTAGACCAATATGGGGATAATGTGTAAAATAAAAGGAGCGAGACACTGGTTGTCTGGCTCCTTTTTTATGCAGAGTTCCGCTCTTAACCCGGCCAATTCCTGCCATTATCTTACAATTATTGTGCGCCAGATTAATTATCCTGCCTGAAAAATATCCCCGCACCAGAAATAATCCCTAGTAATAGGATTAAAGTCCTATTAATGTGTTTCACTTTATGAGGGAGGTTTTTGTGCCAGTGCAGACATCCGTGTCACAATTTTCAGAAGGTATCAGACAATCGACTAGCGATTTCTGCACTACCGAAGAGTCAAAATCCGCAGCATTTCGCATGTTTGAGCCTTTTGAGCCGGCATCACTGTCCGCCTATGGCTGCCGTTTAGCCGTTGCGACCTTGAGCGCAGTTACCGGAATTTCTGAAAAGAAGATTCAGGACCTTACCCGCTCGAAAGCGGATGTGGCTTTGGCCAGGCAGGTTGCGATGTATCTTGCTCACACTAAATTTGGCATTTCCTTCACCGAGGTTGGCGAACAGTTTGGCCGTGACCGCAGCACAGTTTCCCACGCCTGCCGGTTGGTCGAGGACAAGCGCGACGATGATCGGTTTGATCAGCAACTGGTCAGAATGGAATATCTTTTAGATACCGCCATGCGGGGTTCAATGGTGGTTTATCAATACCTTTCAAACAATAATCTGGCAGGATGCAAAGAATGAGCAAACAGAAACGGGTCGGCAAAAAATCAAGAATCAAACTGCTGAAGTTTTGCAGCGCCGGCGCTGTAACAGTCACAATTTTCACCGGCAAGAACAGTCAGGAAGCATTGCTACAGCGTCGCGATCAAAAACTCAAAATAGGTCAAATGGCGGAATTTGAGGGTCTGGTCGACGAAGGGTTGATTATCTGCACCAACGGAGTGTGCCAGACCAGCCCCAGCGGCAAGATGCACCTGAAGAGAATGTTGTCGGAAATTGATGAATTTCTGAATCAGCACCGGCAGCTCGGTGAGCGGCGAATATCCGACAATGGCATTGTCAAAAGCCACCGCACCAACGAATGCGAATCGCCGCTTGCCCGTTTGCGCTTCCGCAAGACAGCAAACGGCAATCCCTATATTGATGATCCGCAATATCAGGCAGGCGAGCGATTGCGTGCCGATTTTACCAAAGGACAACTGACCCAGCGCCTGACCTCCAACTGGAATGTTGCCCAATTTGGCAAAAACGGAACGGGGCGCCGCAACGGCATGGCAGATTTAACAGATACAGCACTTGGTGCCCGTTCGCGCGCACTGGCCGCACTTAATGCCGCCGGGCCGGAACTCGCCGGAATACTGATAGATGTCTGTTGTTTTCTAAAAGGGTTGGAACGGGTTGAAAAAGAACGCCAATGGCCGCCGCGTTCAGCAAAACTTATGTTGAAAACCGGGCTTTCCATACTGGCAAGACATTATGGGTGCTCAGCAAATGGACCCGCCGGTTCGCCGTTGCGGCATTGGGGCGGGGATAATTACCGGCCAGAAATGTTTGTCGATGAAAACGCCTAATTCTAGCCGGCTTTTTCCAAAGCCTGCCGCGCGTCCGATTTGATGCGCTCGATCATCGATCTCAGACCATTTGAACGTTGCGGTGTCAAATGTTCTTCAAGTCCGATTTGCGAGAATACTTCAAATGCATCGATGTTCAATATTTCGCTTGATTTTTTGTTGGAATAAAGTGCCAGCGCAATGGCTACCAGACCGCTGACGATGTGGGCATCGGAATCGCCGACAAAATGAATGACCGGGTCGTTGCCATCGCCGGTTTGCGCCCAAAGCCAAACCTGACTGACACACCCCTGAACCTTGTTGGCAGAGTTTTGTTTGTCGAGCGGTAAAGGTTCGAGGGTTCGGCCCAATTCAATCAGATAGCGATAACGATCGTCCCAATCGTCGAGGAATGAGAAATTTTCGAGAATTTCTTCTATTGATATTTGTGCAAATTCCGAATTGGCCACTTTATAGTCCTGCATGTCCACCTGTCAGCGGCTGCTATAGACGTTTTTTTTCACGGTTTGAAGTGGTGATTTCATTGACCGGGGTCAGTGCGTCCCGCCAGACATGAAGTTTGATTATTCGGTGTTTTTTGTATCGCCTGAACCAGCTGATTTTTCAGTGCCGAATTTCTCGTCGAGATATTCATAAACGACCTGAGCGCCGTAACGGGCTTTTTGTCCAAAGGATGAGACAACCAGATTGCCGGTATCGCAGGCGTCGGGATTGCGCTCGCAGAACTTGGACAGATCACCAACAGTGGTTCGTGCAACAGAAAGAGCCTCCGAGGCGCCAACAATCTTGGAATCGCCGCCCTCTTCGCCCGAACCTGCCGGCAGAAACAAAACTACAAGTGACAGCCAAAAAGCTGTTCTGATGATAAACATGGTATCCCGCTTTCCCACTGCGTCCCTGGATAGTGGTTTGAACCTAGCGCATCTTTCGAAAGAACCAATTGAGCAGAAAGTGAAAATTTTACACAATATTGATTGATTCCGCCAAATGTCGGCCAGCGGACCATGATTGGGAAGGGTTTCACAGTCTTGGCCCGTTATTTGGAAACCCTTTGTTCACCATAAATTTCGAAACACGGAAGATGCGGCTGAATAAATCCTGCATTTTGGAAAAAACAAACATCAGCGGCGTGGCCTTAGGTATCCATTAAATTTGCTGTGAGAATTTGAACACAACTGAATTTGCCCTCGGCAATAAGGAATTGTGTTGCGTACCTTCAATAAGACCGGATTTTTGACCGAGTTGGCATCGCGTTGGGTTCATAGCTCTGCGCTGGATGACGCTGACCTGGCCAAAACCCACGCAAGGTTTATTTTAAGCCACCTCTCCGGCGGTCTGTTGGCACTGTTGATGTTTCCCCTGTGGCTTGCCGCCAAACAGGGAGTCACTGCAATTGAAGCAGGTGTGTTCCTTTGGTTGATATTACCAATTGCATTCGCCGCACTGGTTTCAAAAACCGGTAATCTGCAATGGGGCGTGAATTGTTCGCTTTTGGCCGCCAGCGGATTTATTGCCTGGTTTGGTGCGTTAAGTGGCGGGCTGAACTCCGGCATATTATTCTGGCTGTGCATATTGCCGATAGAGGCAGCGCTGTTTGGCGGTAGAAAAACTGTTCTTTTTGCTCTTGGTGCGGCAATCGCCGGCATTGCAGCGGTGATGGTTGCACAAATTGCCTTTCCAGCAATTGGCGGACACGCCATCGGTTCAAAGACCTATACCTATTCGCTGTTGGCAACGCTGGTTTATGGTGCAATGTTGGCCTTTCGCATTGACCACCGGCGCCAACATTCAAAGGCGAGGGTTGTGGCCGAGGAAGGCAAGTTTAAGCTGTTGGCTGATAACTCGACCGACCTGATTACCCTGCATTCTGAAAATGGTGATACCAGATACGCATCAACGGCATCAGAAAATCTGCTGAATGTTGCACCAGGTTCCCTGCTTGGTAGTGGTTTGTTTGACCGGGTACACCTGCATGACCGCATCGCCTATAAGACGGCGTTTTCGGATGCAGCGAAATCCGGTGTCGAAGTATCTGTGGCTTACCGGGTCAACGTATCAACAGCCGGTTCCAACATGGCTCAAACCCATAAATGGCTGGAAACCCGCTGCCGCAAGTTTTTTGACCCATCCGCGGGCACGACCGAAATTGTTGCGGTGAGCCGGGACATTTCTGCGGTCAAGGAAAACGAGGCCGCTCTTACCAGTCAGCGTAATGAAGCCGAAAAGTCCAGTGAAGCAAAAAGCCGATTCCTGGCCAATATGAGCCACGAGTTGCGAACGCCGTTAAATGCCATTATCGGGTTTTCAGATATTCTAAAACAGGATCTGTTCGGAAAACTGGAATTTGAAAAACACAATGAATATGTGAATTTGATCAATGATTCCGGCCATCATCTGCTTCACCTGGTCAACGACATCCTTGATATTTCTAAAATTGAAGCAGGCCGTTACGAAATTATTCAGGAACCGTTCGATCTGCACGAGCTGATCTCAGGCACCTGTTTGATGTTGCTGCCGCAGGCTGAATGTCAAAATATTGATATTGTCTGGTCTGTGCCCGAAGCATTGCCGGAGCTAAACGCCGACCGGCGGGCCTGCAAGCAGATATTGATCAACCTGTTGTCTAACGCCATCAAGTTTTCACATCCCGACAGTTCTGTTAAAGTTGAGGTGGCAACGACATCCGGCCATGTGCAAATTTATGTGCGGGATGAAGGCATTGGAATTACCAAAGACAATCTTGATGCGATCGGCCGGCCGTTCTTCCAGATCGAGAGTGACAATACCCGCGGATATGAAGGAACCGGCCTTGGCCTGTTTTTGGTCAAAGGGCTGGTCGAGTTGCACAAGGGTACGCTGAAAGTTGACAGCACCTATGGCGAAGGAACAACGGTTTGCGTGAGCCTGCCGGTTGAGGCAACAAAATCAAGGCCGGTGCCAGCCAATGAAAGCGAAACACTGGTTCGTTTGCACACAAGAAATGAAACCATCGAGGAACCAACCCGGAGGAGCAATCACTATGAACGTATCCAGGCACAGAACTAGGCGCCGTTTGCATTCAATGCTGTTTGCTGGATTGGCATCAACAATACAGAAAAATCCGGCACTGGCGGGCGGTGCTGCAGCACTAACTGTTGCGATGGGACTGATAACGGTCAACGCGGTTTGGTATCAACCAGCGGCCCATCCCTCTCCAATTTTTGCGACCAGAACAGCCGTTGGCGAATTTCAGCCGCGCAAATTCAGCAATATTACAACTCTTGTGCGTACGGTGTCGGCAAAACATCCAAACAGGCTGAAACCTTCAGCTGACGCAAACGAGCTGACCAGAGAAATTCAATCGGCACTAAGTGAGAAAAATCTTTATTCAGGTGCGCTTGATGGCATTTATGGAGCAAAAACCAAGTTTGCGATCCTTTCGTATCAGAAAAAAATGGGACTGGTTCAAAACGGCAAGGTCACGCCGAAACTTCTTTCGCATATCCTGCTTTCAGGAAAAGCAGTGGTCAGGGTTCCTGTACCAAAACGGCCGAATTCGATAATATCTGAGATAGAGCACAGAAATGCACCCGATCACAGGCTGGTTTCCGCCATCCAGGCCGGGCTCAAAAATTACGGCTACGACGATATTGTTATTGATGGTGTTATGGGCAGTCAGACCTCAAAGGCCATCAAGCGGTTTGAGCTTGACTATGGATTGAAAATTACCGGCGAACCAAGCAAATCTCTATTGAAAAAGCTGAAGGATATCGGCGCCACCAGGCGCGGATAGTCCGGTAACAGATGCGTGTCACTTCCGGATTATGGGTCAGCGCCTATCTACGTCGGGCGGCGGCCGAGGGCTGTTTTACCAGTGTGGGAAAACGCGGCGCTGAAGAAGCTGGCGCAATATTTGTCATTGTGAACCACCTCGACAATAAATTTTCGCTTTACGGGCCGGCCCCGCAAACTGCGTTTGACGATGATACCGGTTCGGATCGAAAATTTTCGCTGTTGATTGACCGGGAAAATGAACAACTGGTTCTGGAAAAGCTGGAGCGGGAAAAGAAGTTTGATCCTGACCTGTGGGTGATCGAAAACGAGGACCGGCAAGGCCGTGCCCTGCTGGAAATTGCCAGCGAAAACTGATCAGGTGCCAAAAATCTTTCTGGTATCGGTCTTCGGCATCGGAGTTTCATCCCGGCGTCTGGTCGAAGATTCTCTGGCATATTGTGGTTCTGTATCTGCTGCATAGGGTTCATAGTCCTGCGCGGCAGACAGTTTGCTGCTGCTCCAGGTTTTTACCGTATCCTTGCAGGCGCGCAAATTGAGTGCCGGATAGATTTTCTTGAGCCGCTCGGTATTGTGGGCTGAGAGCCCGACATTGGGGATGGATTGGGAAATGATCTGCACCGCCATATTCATGTCTACATCAGCAGCCTTCAGGCAAACTGCCAAAGTATCACCGCTATGGTCTTCAAATACAGCGTTGGCTGCAGCGGCGCTTAGACCAAACTCGCGCCGAATGGCGGCAACTTGATCCTGACGGTTTTTTCTGGTTGTTGCGTGAAGCATCCGGTTTGCAAATGGCAGGATATTGGCATCCGGGCGCTCGTCCAGCAGGTCTTCAATTGAACCCAGCCTGCGGCCACGGTTTGCCAGAGAAATCAACTCATCCATTGCGAGTTTGATCTTGTTATTTGTCGCAGGAGCGGTCGATTTGCTCGGGCTTTCAACCTGATCATCAGGTTCTACAGAAATATTTTTTGTTGATCTGGTATGACCGGGTTTGCCGGCATCATTGACACCACCATGAAGAATTTCATCCATTTCCTCCAGTGTGGCGCGGGCTTCTTGCTTGCGACTGGCGCGGGTGAAATTGCGCATCTCGACCAGTTCTTCCAGCGATGATTTGGCTGGCAGGGTATCGGAAATATCAATTGCTGAATTATCCTTAAGCCGGGTCAAAACAAGATAGTCGTTCAGTTCCTGCAGTTTGGTAATTACCGTTTTGCCGAGATCAGAACGATTGGCAATAATTCGGTGATGGAGATTGGAAGTCTTGTCGATAATTTGCAGCAGGTCGAATTGCCCAAGGCCTTTTGAATAGGCCAATATTGGCGCAGCAATCGCCGCGTCCTCCATCGCCAGGTAAAGCAAAACCGGTCGCGGGGTGTAATAGTGGCGAGAAAGCGCGCTGGCGATCAGCTTTTTTGCAGATTCATCAGAATCTGAAATCAGCGAATAGAACAGTTCGCGATATTGATCGATCTGACCCTTGTCGGGTTTGGATTGGCTGCAGAAAGTATCGGTTGCCGCCAGCAATATGTCTGACCGTCTGTTACAGACCTGACCGGCGGCAAGACGACTGAAACTGGCTTGACGAGATGGACTTTGACGCATGTGATTCCCACAGGTGGTTTTTTGTTTGCGCTATCATCATCCAAGAGTGTTAGCAATCTGTTAACCATGATGAATTGGCGGGCTAAAATTTATTAAATCTATGGATTAACTGGCGTGCCGACAACCTTCGGTTTTCAGGTAAAATTATTCACCTGATAGGTGCCTATTCAAATGCGAATTTTTCGCAGACTGCCTTATCGAAAAACTTGTTCACCGCCGTGGCCCAAGTCGGGTCTGGTTGCAGGGCTCTTACCAGCACAAATCCTTCGGTAATCTGGGTTTCAACGACGATGGATTGTTCTACTGTTGCTGGCGGGTCTTCGCGCAATACCGACATCTGCAGTGAATTGAGGATCAACAAATTCAGTTTTTGGTCAATGGCGGTGCGGTCATTAAAACTGTAGACATTATCGCCGAAGCGATCGAACACTGCTACCGACCAGAACGGCAAATCGCCATCAGCGCGAATGAAAACCGGATTGTCTTGCAACGAAAACCGGCAGGATGCGGTCTGAAATTGCGGATCGATTGCCGTCAACAGGCTCGACCCGTCATTGTTGTTATGGTTCAGCCGGGTAAATTGCCATTGCGGCCCGGCTGTGACCAGCTTGCTCCAGGCATCTTTGGATGCCAGTGAGGGTATGAGCAGGACGATAATGATATGGATTATTCCGGCAAGAATCAGCCCGGCAATCACTGGATAAATCGGAAACCTCACGCCACACAATCTCCGTTTGAGATATTCGGCATTATTGGTTCGACAAGACCCGAGCTACCGGTAATCGGGGTATCATACAAACGAAGAACCAGCCGCATCGGGCCTTCGCCGGAAATTGCCAGCCAGTTTCCCGGTGCCGGGTGTTTTCCAATGATAATCGAAAAACTGCCGTCCTGCCGTCGTAATAAAGATTGAGAAAATGCTGTGTTGGCAGTGCCTGAAACAGAGGGAACTGTGCGCGAGTTTTCGTCTTGCACCGACAGGGTCCACAGCCGCGCCGGAGGTGTGTTGCCGCTCAGAATATATTGGCATTTTCGATCAAGCGGTTTTCCAAACTGATCACTGGAAAGAATAAACGATAATCCTTCGCCAGCTCCCAGCGGTACGGAACCGTCACGCGCCACGCGCGCTCTTGTATAGGGGTCCGCGTCGACACTGCCGGCAAGTGGCCAGGACGTCCATTGGCCAATCTTGATAGAGCCGAATCCATTTTCAGTTTCAACGGCCCACCAGGCGGAATAACCGCCAATGGCAAGTCCGAGAATGACAACGATCAAAAAATTAGTCAGATAGCGCAATGGTTATAGTCTCAATTGGGTGCAGGCGTTGAATCGTGTCGCTGAATATTTGCACCGGCCATCAGTTTGGCAATGTCGGTTGTTTGGCCTCGGCGGAGGTGGCACGGGCAATCTGGTCAGATTGTTTAAGCCGTTTGGCTGAGCGCAGGGAATTTTCAATGTCCAGCAACATGCGTTTTGTTGCATTCGGCAATGGTTTTAACCGGACACCAAGAACCGGTGCCTCGGCGCTGTTGGCATCGATATTCTTGCGTTTGGCATTCTTTTTGGCGGTGGCAACTTTTTGATCCTTGAGGAACGGGATCGGTTTTATATCAATATTCTGGTGGGCATAGGTCATGAATTTTTTCCAGGTCATCGCCGGCAAATTACCACCGGTTAACCGGTTTGTTGCCTTGAAATCATCGTTGCCATACCAGATGGCGGCCACATAATTGCCGGTATATCCAACAAACCAGGCATCCTTGTAACCGGATGTTGTTCCGGTTTTTCCAGCCGATTTTAGTCCCTCAATTGCCGATCTGCGGCCAGTACCCCATTCGGGCACCTGCGACAGCATCAGGTTCATGCCCGCAATCACCTTTTCATCGATAATCTTTTTTGGTTTAGGCGCTTCTTTTTCATAGTCATACAAAACATTGTTGGAAGTATCGGTGATCTGTAAAATGCCATGCACACCGGTCTGGTATCCGCCCGACATAAACACACCATAACCATCGGCCATTTCCAGAACCGTTACATCATTTGACCCAAGTGGCATCGAGGGATTGGGCAACAACGGAGATTTAATGCCCATCAGTTTGGCCACGTCGACAATTTTCTTGCGGCCCATTCGAACGCCCAGCCGTACCGGAATAACATTGACCGACTTAACCAGCGCCCGGGTCAGGCTCATACGCCCGGAATAGCCGCGACTGTAATTTTTGGGCGACCATCCGCGAATTGTGATTGGCGCATCGACCACCATGGTTTCCGGCGTAAACCCATTGAGCAGGGCCGTGGTGTAAACGTAGGGCTTAAATGATGACCCCGGCTGGCGCCGCGCGTTGATCGCCCGGTTGAATTGCGAGGCGCCGTAGTCGCGCCCCCCCACAATGGCACGCACGGCCCCGCCGCGTTCAATTGCAACCATACTGGCCTGGGTCACACCCTTGATTTCACCATATTGGCGTAAATGCGATTCGATTGCATCTTCCGCAGCCCGTTGAAGGCCGGGATCAATAGTGGTGCGGACAATCAGCGAACGGGTAGGAAAGCCGGTGGCCAGTTTTTTTACTTCTTCATAAGCCCAGTCGATGAAATAGTCAGGGGATTCCTGTCCCGCTGTTTCAACCACACTTGCCGGATTGCGGCGGGCTGAAATGACCTGACCTTCGGTCATGAATTCGGCTTCGACCATATTGGTTAAAACCTGATTGGCGCGTGCACGGGCGGCGGGAAGGTTGATATGCGGCGCATATTTTGTTGGTGCTTTATAGAGGCCCGCCAGCATCGCCGCTTCGGCAAGCGAAACATCCTTGATATTTTTACCGAAATAATATTCCGACGCCGCTGCCGCGCCAATCGTTCCGCCACCCATATAGGCGCGGTCAAGATAAAGCTTCAATATCTCTTTTTTACTCAGATTGAATTCCAGCCAAAGGGACAAGAACGCCTCCTTGACCTTGCGTTCAAGTGTGCGCTCATTGGTTAAAAACAGGTTTTTTGCCAGTTGCTGGGTGATCGTACTGCCGCCCTGAACCACCGAATTTGCACGGGCATTTTCAATCATCGCACGGGTAAGGCCTAACGGGTCTATACCCCAGTGATCAAAAAACCGCCGGTCTTCAGTCGCCATCACTGCCTTGATGAAATAGTCAGGCAACGAATCAATCGGCTCCGCGTCATTGTGCAAAACGCCGCGACGACCGATTTCATTGCCAAAACGATCGAGGAAAATTACCGAATAATCATCTTGTGTCCGCCAGTCCTTTTCGGTTTCTTCAAATGCCGGTAGTGCCAGCGCCAGCAATAAAACAAAACCGGCAAGGCCAATTGTCAGGCTTTCACAGGCGAGTTCAACCATCAGTTTTTTGTAGCCATAGACCCGGAAACGGCGGAAAAAAACAGTGATTGATTCCCAGCGGTCACCGGCAGATGCGAACATGTTGTAGATTGAAGAATCAATCCATGAGTCCACTTCCATCAGCTTGGACCAGCTTTGGCTCTTTTTCTTTGGGCTAAACGGATCGTTCACGTAAGAATGCCTCGAAGATGGATCAAATTTGGGTTACGGCGACAATGTGATATGAACCGGGTTTCCGGCAAATTGCTATCTGGCACCTTCTTACCAATGCCAGTACGGGCCGATCAAGGGAAATAACAAAATAGTATGAATAGTGATCGTTCAGTGACGCGTCCGTATTGGGAAGTTAAATCCCTCAATGAAATGTCAAATGACGAATGGGAGGCCCTTTGCGATGGTTGCGCACGGTGTTGTTTGAACAAACTGGAAGATTGGGATACCGGTGAAATCATCTGGACCAATGTTGCCTGTACTTTGCTGGATGGTCAAACCTGCCGCTGCAAGGATTATTCCGGTCGGTTTGATATCGTGCCCGATTGCCTGCAACTGACCCCGAAACTGGTAAGTGAACTGCCCTGGTTGCCACCCAC
>JALTNS010000381.1:0-6905 GCA_027000565.1 Rhizobiaceae bacterium
ATTGTCCACCAATTATCAATTCGCCGGTGTACATCCAGCCACCCAGTCCGGCCAGAATGGCGGCAGCTACAAGGTGCGATCCACGGATTTTAAACGCCATTATTACTCAATCCTTTTGACATTGTGCGCAATCAATGTGCCAATATCAGTGTTTTGGTTGTGCCAGTTCATCTTGGGAGAATGCGCTGGCCGGGGGTGTATTCTCTATTCCGCGGCCTGACGATCCAATTCACGGGTTTCAGTCAATGCCAGCAATTTGTGCTGGTTTTTCTCAAGAAAATTTAATGAGGCCCGCGTCACTTCAAGTCCGTATTCACTGATCCAGCACAAACAATCATCACAGCCGCAACTGCCGGCGGCTTCCATCAGCGCGATTTCCCCGTTCAAATAGGCAAATCTCTGGTCAATTGCCGTTTGCATGGTTTCGCGGTCAACCAGATTTGCATTCATTGCCAGTAACAAAAATTCTGATTTGAACAGGTCATGCTGGGGCGGGATTTTCAAGGTCTGCCGGAATTCGGCCCGTCCTGTATCGGTTATAGAATAAATCTTGCGGGCCGGTTTTCCTTCCTGGACTTCCTGCCTGCACGTCACCATGCCGTCCTGCTCAAGTTTGTTCAGAGCCGGATAGATCGAGCCATAACTGGCATCAACAAAATAGCTGTATTCGGCCTCTGTCGAGAGTTTTCTGATCTCATAGCCGGTCGCATCACTCCGGTTGAGGATGGCTAGACAAAGGCTGCGCACATTCATGGCATTTCCTGACTTCAATCAATATTGCCGATATTCCAGCGCTCGCGCGCCGGCAACGGACAGTTTGCAAGCAAAAGATCAATATTGACACAATTCTCATATGCAAATTGATCATATGGTTTACAAACATATATCGAAAAATCATATGGTGCCATATGAAATTTGAATCAAGGGGGATTTTTGTAAAATAATGTAAAGCTGAAAATGACAAACGTAGTCAGCCGCAGGTGATATTATACCGGCAGCTGCTTACAATATTATTTACAATTCAATTATTCTTATAGCGCTTCATCATTTGATGGAATCACTCTCGTTCTAATTCGCTCAAGGCCATTTGCGCTGCGCGTGGGCCTCCGCGGGGGCGGCGCACAGGCGCCGGGCCGCCCTTGCGGCCAGACTGTTTCCGTATAAACGTGAAACAGCCTAATGCGATAGTGACGAGGGTCAGGCGGTTTCAGCCAGGTTTTTCATCCATTGCCAGGGGTCGGATTTTTCATCCATTTCGACCTGCAACATTCTCAGACGAAGAATTCGGTCAGTCATTTCTTCAAGATAGGCTTCGTCAACGGAAGTGAATTGTTGATCGTCCGATTTTTGCAGAAATTCAACCATCGATCAGTTTATCCCTGTTAGAGCGCTTCATCATTTGATGGGATCACTCTCGTTTTAATTCGCTCACGGCCATTCGTGCGACCCACGGCCTCCGCGGGGGTGGCATACAGGCGCCGGACCGCCTTAGCGGCCAGACTGTTTCCGTATTAACGCGAAACAGTCTGGCCGCTGTGCAGCTTCGACCAACATGGTTAACCTTTAGTAAACAGGCGGTAATACCTGGGCTATTTTGGGCGGATCAATCCGCAAACCTGTGCTCAGCACACAAGTAAACCTGACCATTCTCCACAGTTTCGGGTGAGGCCAGTTTGATCAAATCGGGTACAATGGTTTCGGGCAATGGTACAGTTTCAGGGTCTTCTCCCGGCGCATAGCGTGCCCGCATGGCAGTGCGCAGAATTTTCGGGTCAACCAGATTTGCACAAATGCTGGTCTTGTCATTTTCGTGGGCCCAGGTTTTCACCAACGCTTCTAGCGCTGCCTTGGATGTGGTGTAAGGCCCGACAAAGGGTCGGCATTTTTGAACAGCTCCGGAAGTCATAAACAAGGCGCGTGCCGCATCGGATTTTAACATCAACGGTTCAAGCGATCGGATAAGCCGCCAGTTCGCCGTGACATTAACTGCCATTATCTCGTCCCAGACCTTGATATCAAGATGGCTCAACGGAGTGACCACCCCCAATATACCGGCATTGGCAAGCAGGATATCCAGTTTACCCCAGCGTTCAAATATTGCTGCCCCAAGCCGGTCAATTGCCGCGCCGTCCTTCAGGTCAAACGGCACCAGCGTTGCTGAGCCGCCCAATTCCTTGATCTGGTCATCAAGTTCTTCAAGTCCGCCAATCGTGCGGGCAACGGCAATTACGTGTGCCCCTTCGCCGGCAAATCCAAGTGCCGCCTGATAGCCGATGCCGCGCGATGCGCCGGTTACAACCGCAATTCGTCCGTCAAGTACACCCATTATGCCGCTCCTGAATGTATCGGTTCAGCCAGCAGTGACAATTGACGCACATTATTTTTATTCTCCAGATCAGTGAGTTCGGTTGGATATTCACCGGTGAAACAGGCATCGCAGAACTGCGGCAAATCATTATTGCGGGCGGCTTCATTTGCTGCGCGATAAAGGCCATCGATGGTAAGAAATTTCAGACTGTCGACCTTGATGAAATCAGCCATTTCCTCAACCGTCATGCGCGATGCCAGAAGTTTTTGTTTTTCCGGCGTATCAACACCATAATAACAGGACGACATGGTTGGCGGCGAAGCGATCCGCATATGCACCTCCCGCGCACCGGCATCCCGCACCATTTGCACAATTTTCTGGCTGGTGGTGCCGCGCACGATTGAATCGTCGACCAGAACCACGCTCTTTCCCTCAAGCAATTTGCGGTTGGCGTTGTGCTTCAGGCGAACGCCCATATGGCGGATATTGTCGCTTGGGGCGATAAATGTACGGCCAACATAATGGTTGCGAATGATGCCCAGTTCGAAAGGCAGATTTGAGCCCTGGGCAAAGCCGATTGCTGCAGGTGTTCCCGAATCCGGCACCGGCACCACCATATCTGCGTCAGCCGGGCTTTCATTCGCCAGTTCTTCGCCGATGCGCTTTCTCACCGCATAGATGTTTTCGCCCTGCACATAGGAATCCGGCCGGGCAAAATAGACAAATTCGAACACACAAAAGCGCGGCTCTTTTTTCTCAAACGGAAACAGGCTTTGAATGCCATCACTGGTAATAATAACCAATTCACCCGGCGCGATGTCGCGCACATGACGGGCGCCGATAATATCAAGCGCGCAGGTTTCCGATGCCAGTACGTATGATCCATCAAGATCACCCAGCACCAGCGGGCGAACCCCCAGCGCATCGCGGCAACCGATCAGTTTTTTCTCAGAAATCCCGACCAGCGAAAATGCACCTTCGAGCTGCGCCAGTGCGTCGATCAGCCGGTCGGTGAATTGCTTACCGTCGCTCATGGCGATCAGGTGCAAAATGACTTCGGTGTCGGATGTGGAATGAAATATCGCCCCGCGTTTTTGCAGATCGCGCAGAAGGGTGTGGGCATTGGTGATATTTCCGTTATGGGCAACCGCAAAACCACCACCGGAAAACTCGGCAAAAAATGGCTGAATATTACGCATTTCATCGCCACCGGTGGTCGAATAGCGGGTATGACCAATGCCATGGCTACCGGGCAGTCTTTTAATAACATTGGGCTTGGTGAAGGAATCGCCAATCAGGCCCATGTGTTTTTCAGAATGAAACTGTGAGCCGTCATAGGTCACAATACCGGCAGCTTCCTGCCCGCGATGCTGCAGCGAATGCAGGCCCAAAGTGGTAAGGGCGGCTGCATCCAAATGGTCGGAAATGCCAAATACACCGCACTCCTCGTGCAGCTTGTCGCCAAGAATATCTATGTCCCAGGCTTCATCAGCAGGGGTATCAACATTTTCTGAATTATTCATATCCAGCCCCGCTTGCGAAAACCTTGCTAGATTTTCTTTTCATTTTCATCGGCACCCTCTTGCTTGGTTCCGGGTTTAAACCGGTTAAGAATGGTGCCTTCAGGGTCTTCCGGCAGCAGCGCCACTATGCGTTCGCCAATCGATTCAAGCATCGGTTTGGACTTGGCTTCAGCCACCCATGAAGGTTGTTCGTCGGGAACCAGCCAATTGAAGAACAGCAACGCAACGGTTACCAGAAGCATGCCGCGCACAGCACCAAAAACAAATCCTAGCGTGCGGTCGAGTGCGCCAATGCGGCTGTCAATAATGAAATCGGCAATTTTCATGGTGATGACGCTCACCACAATTAGCGTTATCAAAAATACCACAGTTGCTGCGATGATGTTTGCAACTGTATCATTGGCAGCAAGACTTGGCAGATATTTCTGCACTGAAGGCGTCAACTGGGAATAGAGGTAAAACGCAGCACCGGCGGCGGCAATCCACGATACAATTGAAAGCACCTCGCGGGAAAATCCGCGTATCATTGCGAGCACAGCTGAAACAAGCATGATCGCCAACAGAATACCATCGAGAAGCGTGATCGGCATGCCGTTCGTCTCCGTTGTTATTTCCCTTGCGGGAGTCAGTTTACAGTTGCCACGGTTGGACATTCAATTCAACCGGCAACCCTCAAAATTACGGTTCGTACAAGCTTTTCGCACCGGCAACCTATTGTCCTTGCGGCTTGCGATCAGCCAGTTGTACGACCAGTTCACGTAACTCCTCGATTTCGTTCAATTCAAGGCCGGAAACCGCAACAGTCTTGCGTGCGCCGCTGGCAAGACTGGCCCGGGTAAACCCGAGTTTTTGCGCTTCCTTTAACCTTGCATCAGCCTGGGCTACCGGGCGAACCATGCCCGAAAGACTGATTTCGCCGAAATATACGCTATTGTCAGGAAGGGCAAGACCTGTCAGCGATGAAACCAGCGCTGCGGCTACCGCCAGATCTGCAGCGGGCTCGTTGACCCTGTAGCCACCGGCAACATTGAGGTAAATATCATGGCTGCCAAGCCGTACACCGCAATGGGCCTCAAGCACCGCCAGAACCATAGATAGTCTGGCATTGTCCCAGCCAACCACCGCGCGCCTCGGGGTTCCCAAGGTTGAAGGGGCAACCAGCGCCTGAATTTCGACCAGCACCGGACGGGTGCCTTCCATGCCGGCAAAAACCGCCGCTCCCGGCGATACCCGGTTGCGCTCACCCAAAAACAGTTCTGAAGGATTGGCAACTTCCTGCAATCCCTCACCGGTCATTTCAAATACGCCGATTTCGTCGGTCGGGCCAAAGCGGTTTTTTACCGTGCGCAAAATGCGAAAATTGTGACTGCCATCACCTTCAAAATACAATACCGCATCGACCATGTGTTCGACGACCCGCGGACCGGCAATCTGACCGTCCTTGGTCACGTGTCCAACAAGGATTATCGCCGTTCCGGTTTGTTTGGCATAGCGAATCAGCAATTGGGCCGAACTTCGCACCTGCGAAACCGTGCCGGGCGCTGAATCAACCGTACTGGTCCACAGGGTTTGCACCGAATCCAGAATTACCAGTGACGGTTTTTCAATCCCGTTCAAGGTGGCAAGAATATCCTCGACATTGGTTTCAGCTGCCAGCAATACCGGCGCAGCATCGGCACCAAGGCGTTTGGCGCGCAGGCGCACCTGGGCAACCGCCTCTTCGCCCGAGACATAAACCACCCGATGACCGGATTTAGCCAGCGCCACAGACGCTTGCATCAGGATGGTCGATTTGCCGATGCCCGGCTCACCGCCAAGCAGGATAGCCGAACCGTGAACAAACCCGCCGCCGGTGGCACGATCCAATTCACCAATGTCTGATTGGAAACGCGGTGCTTCTTCAATTTCTCCGTCAAGCGAATAAAGCGCTACCTCGCGACCCCTGGCAGCGTTACGGCCCGGCCCGCCGCCAACACCGGCAAGCGGATTGCCTTCTGTCAACGTATTCCATTCACCACAGCCATCGCATTTACCCGCCCACTGCGAATGGGATGTGCCGCAATTTTGGCAGATAAACTCGATTTTTGGGCGGGCCATAAAACTATCCGTTGATATAGGTGCGGGCAAAACGCCGCCCCAGCGACGTTAGTACCTCATAATCGATTGTTCCGGCGGCATTTGCCGTCTCATCCACAGTAATGTTGTCACCGATGAGCTCTATCCAGTCTCCCTGCCGGACCGGCTGATCTTTGCAATCGCTAACATCAAAGGCGGTCAGGTCCATTGAAATTCTGCCAACAACCGGCACTCTTTGACTGTTGATGAAACCGAAACCGCCATCTGTCATTTCGCGCAACGGGGTACCGGAACCACTTGCGGCGCGGAAATACCCATCGGCATATCCCACTCCGACTATCGCCACCCGACTGTCTTTTGAAAAAACATGGGTCGCCCCATAGCCGATAGTGTCGCCCGCCGAAATTTCGCGGATTTGCAAAACCCGCCCTTGTAGTTGCACCACCGGCTGCATGATACCTGCCCGGCCCTCGATTGGCGATCCGCCATAAAGCGCAATGCCCGGACGGGTTAAATCAAACTGACAATCAGTCCGGCTTAATATCGCGGCAGAATTGGCAAGCGATGCCCGGCTATCAGGAAACATGGAACGCAATTGCAAAAATTCTTCAAACTGCAGTTGGTTCAAGGGATGGTCCGGTTGATCGGCGCAGGCAAAATGGGTCATGATCACGGTCGGCACCAGAGCAAGCACCTGATTTGCATGATGCATGGTCAAGCCCAGCCGGTTCATGCCGGTATCCACATGCAGCGCAAAGGGCAGGGACTTTGACAATCCGGTGTTTTTCCAGAAGGTCACATCTTCCAGCGAATTAAGCGCCGGTGCCAGATTATGGTTTATAAACAGCTCCAACGAGTTCTGCCAAACACCTGCCAGCACGAAAATTTCAGCATCCGGGTCGAGTTTACGAAGCTGTACACCCTCTTCCGGCAAAGCAACAAAAAAGGTTCGACACCCGGATTTTGTCAGGGAGTTTACAACCGGCCCCAGCCCCAGC
>JALTNS010000381.1:6915-11695 GCA_027000565.1 Rhizobiaceae bacterium
GCCCATAGGCATTTGCCTTAACCGCGGCAGCGGTTTCAGCCTCGGGCGCACATTTGGCAAGGGTTTTATAATTTGCAGATATTGCGGCCAGATCAATGCGCAGCCGACCACATGCATGGTCGGGCCTGGAACCGGGCAAATTTGCGTTATTCAAGAGTTTATCGCTTGTCATCGCGAGACTTTACGTCAGCGGTGAATTAATCGCCAGATGTTGCGGTTAATTGGCAGATTGCAGGGCAAAGGCCGCAGGAAACGAAATAAGCTTCTTTTGACGCTCATCCCACAACCGGAGTTTCACCGTGGCAAAACTCTGCATCAATGTCATGCGTTGGTTTGCTGCCAGTTCCGGATAATCACGCAGCACCTGCGGTAACCGATAATAGGGGATGCGGCTATAGAGGTGGTGCACGTGGTGAATGCCGATATTGGCGGAGAACCACTGCAGGATTTTTGGCAGATCATAATGCGAACTGCCGTAAAGCGCTGCATCATGCAGGTCCCAGTCCTGTTCGCTTTCCCAAATTGTATCTTCAAACTGATGCTGAACATAAAACAGCCAGACACCAATCGATGCAGCAAGAATTGTGATCGGTAACAGCACGAGCAGGAATGGTGCCAGACCAACAAAATAGATTACGACACCGGCAACGATCGTTGCAGCAATGTTTGTTCCCATGGCACTGAACCAGTGTTTTTTGGAATCCATGAAACCAAGCGGCAGGCGGTTGCGCAGCAGATACACATAAGCAGGACCAATTCCAAACATGACAATCGGGTGGCGATACATCCGATAGGCCAACCGCTGCATCGGGGTTTTTGCCATATATTCGTCAACCGTCAGGGTGAGGATGTCACCAAATCCGCGATTGTCGAGATTGCCGGAAGACGAGTGATGCAAGGCATGATCGCGCCGCCATACTTCGTAAGGAGTAAATGTAACAATGCCGAGTATCCGACCAACCCAGTTATTCGCCGCACGGTTGCTGAAAAAGGCCCCATGGCCACAATCATGCTGGATCAAAAACAACCGGACAAGAAACCCGGCAGCCGGTATGCAAAGTGCCAGTGTCAGCCAGTAAGAAATCGACAACGACCACCATGCAGCCACCCAAAGGGCAATAAATGGACCGGCCGTTATTGCCAGTTCCAGAATACTGCGAAATTGATTGGGCTCTCGATACTTTGCAAGTGTTTTAAGCCAGTTGCGGGCAGGCACAGCCGATTGCTCGGACACAGTTTCTTGTTGCATTTATATTTCCCGAATAGCGGTTATCAATTCATCAACATCTGATAACCGGAATGCGCCCCAAATTATTGGTAAGATTGTTCGTTCCGCATTTAAACCATTGAAAAAATTAATCAAGCTGCAATCCCGCCAATTGGCCAAACTGTGACAATATGCAGGGATTGATGCACACAAAAAACATTGCAATCAACTTTTCGCCATTTGGAGTTTGGCCAAAATGCGAATCACCTGCCAACCTTCAGCACTGTTAAAAAAACGGTATTGCCTTTTCCAATCAAAGGCTTGCCAAACCACACCGGAAAACACGAAATTTTGTGGCAAAAATACGATCACTCAAAGCGCTCGGGCAAATGATCATTCGTCGCCAAATCTGAAAATCTTGTGAATTCAGGTTGAAAACCAAGATTAACGGTGCCTGTCGGACCATGGCGTTGTTTGGAAATTATTATATCGGCTTTACCGGCGGCTGCATCAAACTTCTGTTTCCAGTCAAAATAGGCTTCGGTGCCTTCTTCCGGCTCCTTGTTTTGCAAATAATATTCTTCACGGTAAACAAAAAGCACCACATCGGCATCCTGCTCGATGGACCCTGATTCGCGCAAATCCGCCAGTTGCGGTCGTTTGTCGTCGCGGTTCTCAACCTGACGGGAAAGCTGTGACAGGGCAATAATTGGCACCCCAAGCTCTTTGCCCAGCGCTTTTAATCCGGTGGTGATTTCAGTAATTTCCTGCACCCGGTTATCGGTTCTTTTGTTGCCCTGCATCAATTGAATATAGTCGATGATCAGCACATCGAGACCGCGCTGGCGTTTCAACCGTCTCGCCCGCGCTGCCAGTTGGGCAATCGAAATGCCGCCGGTCTGGTCGATATAAAGCGGGATGCGATGCATCATGCGCGAGCACTCAACCAGTTTTTCAAATTCCGCCTCGTTTATCTCACCACGGCGTATTTTGCTGGATGAAATCTCCGTCTGCTCGGCAATGATACGGGTTGCCAGTTGTTCGGCCGACATTTCCAGGGAAAACAGACCGACAACACCGCCGTTTTTGGCCTTGTGGGTTCCATCAGCCTGAATTTCAGGTTCATAGGCCTCCGCAATATTGAAGGCGATATTTGTCGCCAACGATGATTTTCCCATCGCCGGACGGCCGGCCAGAATGATCAGATCGGAAGGCTGCAATCCGCCCATTTTCTGATCCAGCGAATGGATGCCGCAGGCGATGCCCGAAAGATGCCCGTCCCGCTGAAAAGCCGCGCTGGCCATATCAATTGCGGTACCAACCGCATCACCAAATGTATGAAACCCGCCATCGTAACGCCCGGTTTCGGCAACCTCGAACAACCGTCGTTCGGCGTCTTCAATCTGCTTGGCAGGCGGCATATCAACAGGCGCGTCAAAGGCGATATTGACCATGTCTTCGCCAATCGTGATCAGCGATCGGCGGGTCGCAAGGTCGTAAATCGAGCGGCCATAGTCCTCGGCATTAATGATGGTTGTGGCCTCAGCCGCGAGTCGCGCCAGATAGTGAGCGATGCTCATTTCACCGACCTTTGCATCTGCCGGTAAAAACGTTTTCAGCGTTACCGGGTTGGCTTTTTTAGCCGCACGGATCATCTCGCTGGCAACCTTGAAAATTTGCTGATGTACCGTTTCATTGAAATGTTCGGCTTCAAGAAAATCCGAAACGCGGTAAAACGCATCGTTGTTTACCAAAATAGCGCCAAGCAGCGCCTGTTCGGCCTCAATATTTTGGGGCGGCGAACGGTAGAATTCCTCTTGATTGGTGATGATTTTCGCGACTTCGGCCATAATTTCTTGTCTGATCTCGTGGTTGAGAATGGGGTTCAACACATGGGTTTTCCACTGGCGGCAGGCGCAAATACTCACAGAAGGAATGATACATTCCAACCAGAATTGCCTTTGGCGCTTCAGGAGAACTCAACACATACAGGATAATACTGTCAGCTTTATGAAAGGTTTTCCCGGTCAAGAAAACACTTTTCAATAACTATTTTTTCCATCGCAGATTTAGCGTGAATAACCCGATATTCGAATTGACATTGAAGTCATTGAGATAATTGCGATTCGCTGCAACCCGTTCAACCTTCCTGATTAAACTGCTTTTTAGGCACCTTGAGAATCTGCCCCGGATAAATCCGGTGCGGGCTGCGCAACTGGTTGAGATTGGCCTGATATATGGTTGAATAGCGAATGCCCCGACCATAGGTGCGATAGGAAATGCGCCACAGGCTGTCGCCGCGCCGGATAATAACCGACGAACCGGTACGCAGGGCGCGCCGCGCCGGTTTTTTTGCAATTCCGGCAACCTGGGTGTTGGCCGTTTTGGCTGTTGTTTCAGGTTGGGCATTATTGGCAGCAGGCGTTTCCATCGTGTCTTTTGCCGTCGCCATTGGCATAGATTTTTTCATTGCGGTTTCCGCAACGGCTGGTTTTTTCATTGCGGTTTCCTGCGGCCCCGCTTTCTTCTCCGGTGCGGCTTCCATTGCCATCTTGTCAGCTGATTTTTCCGCCAGCTTTTTAGTGGTTGTTTGAGTTTTCGTCTCAGAAGTCAGGGCCAACCGGGCAGGTTTGGCGATCTCGGCAGGCCGGGATTTTGTTTCCGCTTTCTCGATTTTTAGTTTTGCCTCGACTTTGGCAGGTTGTTCATCTTTCGCTTCAACTTTGGCCGGTTGCTCGTTTTTAGATTTTTTCATCACAGCCGATTCTGTTTTTGCCATTTCAACCGACTCGGGTTTTGCAGCAGGAGATGTATCCGGTGGTGCGGAAGCAGCGGTCTGGTTGTCAGCAGCGGGCGCAGTGTTGCTTTTTTGCTCAGCCGTTTTCGGCTCAGCCAACTTGGCTTTTTTACTATCCACTTCAGAAGATTCCGGTTCGGCCTTGGCCACCTCAACATCATTTTGCATATCCGCTGTCGGGGTTTTTGTATTCGCAGCAGGGTTGGTGTTATCTTTCTTTACTTCGCCCTCTGGCTTGGCCGCAGCCTTGGCCTCGGCCAATTTGGTATCAGAATTTTCTGCAGGTTTTGCCTCAACCTCTGTCTTGGTATCAGCTACAACGACTTGTGGCTCGTGAACAAGAGGCACTTCCGCCCGACCGGCAACCACCTGCCCGTCGGCATCAAATATATCGGCCCTCACCGTATGCTCGCCCGGGGTAAGACCGCGCTCGACTTCCAGCAAAAACCGGCCTTCTTTGGTGCCGGTGGTGAAACCGACAAACTGGTTGTCGATATAAAGTGCGATACGGCGTCCGGGATCAGCCGCACCGGCGATGAACATATTGTTGCCCTCAACCTCAACGGCCTCGACCACAACATTGGCCGGTGTAACAACCGGTGGAACTGTAGTCTCGGTATTTGACGAACTTTCGGTCGATATGGCCGCGACCTGTTGATCAGCTTGCTCGCTCGAGCCCGTCCCACCACTTTCAGCGATTGCTTCTTTAGCCGTTGCTGACGCGGTTTCAGCAGTTTTGGTCGCTGGCTCAACAGCTGGAGCGGCGGTCTCAACCC
>JALTNS010000382.1 GCA_027000565.1 Rhizobiaceae bacterium
CCCTTGGCCTGTCATTTGTAATCGACAAGGGCGTCGCAACCACCAATGATATCAAGTTGATTGGACCGCTGGTGCGTATGGACGGTGCCGGCAAAGTGGACATCGGAGAACAATCTATCGATATGCGGCTCAACCCCCGTGTTGTCGCATCCGCCACCGGGCAGGGCGGCAATTATGACGTTGGTGGTGTTGGCATTCCAGTGATCATCAAAGGGCCGCTCAGCAAACCGCAGATTTACCCCGATCTTTCGGAATTACTCAAAAACCCGCAGGCTGCGCTGAACTCACTTTCCAAACTCGGTTTGAACATCAAGGGACTGGATATTAAAAACCTTGGCAAAGGCAATCTTGATATCAAAAAGCTGGCCACCGAAAAACTCAAGCTTGATAAACTGGATAAAATTGCCGGAAAAGGTGCCGGTGAGAAAGTTGGCAAGGTGGTCGGTGATCTTCTTGCCAACAAAAAACCGGATCAAAATGGCCAGCAACCCTCGACAACCGAAAGTGTAGTCGGCGCCCTGGTCAATCAACTGGTGAAACCGAATAATCCTCAAAACCAGCCAGCAGCGACACCGCCTCCGGTTGAAAACGCGGCTCCGGCAAATGGCGGGCAATCGAGCGAGGACTTGCCCAAAATTACCGGACGTATCGCGGTACCAACACCCAATCCACGACGCACTGCTGCTGTGGATGAAAAACCCAAAACCACCCGAGAAGCAGTCATTGAGAAGGTTGCACCCAAACTGAAACTTCCGGTGGATGACGAAGTCACCAAAAAGGGCCTCAACATCCTTCTCGACAAGGTGCTCGAATAGGCATTTGATATTCTCAACAAACCTGCGGCAAGTTACGCCACCCCGGGCAACGCTTTGATGTTGCCAGCTGTCGTCATAGATTGTACCACGCAGGAAATTTTACGCGACGGGCAGGATCGCGTCGCATTCAGAAATTTTCTAAAGGAGCAATAGATTGCGCGTAGTGATGATTGGTACCGGCTATGTTGGTCTGGTGTCGGGAGCCTGTTTTGCCGATTTTGGCCACCATGTTACCTGTGTAGACAACAACCCGGAAAAGATCGAATTGCTCAATCGTGGAGAAATCCCGATATTTGAGCCTGGTCTGGACGAACTTGTTGCTAAAAATACCGCAGCCGACCGGCTGAAATTTGTCACCGACCCGGCATGGGCCGTGGGCGAGGCGGACGTTGTATTTATTGCAGTTGGTACGCCAACCCGGCGCGGCGATGGTCATGCCGATCTCAAATATGTCTATGCGGTCGCCGAAGAGCTGGCGCCGATGTTGCGAGATTACACCGTAGTCGTAACCAAATCCACCGTGCCGGTTGGCACCGGTGATGAGGTTGAAACCATTATTCGTGGTCTGGCACCCGACACCGAATTTGATGTCGCTTCCAACCCTGAGTTTCTGCGTGAAGGTGCGGCAATCAGCGATTTCAAACGCCCGGACAGGGTTGTGGTTGGTGTTGAAAGTGATCGCGCCGAACAGGTGCTTCGAACCTTATACCGCCCGCTCAATCTCAACGAAACGCCGATGGTAGTAACCGAACGTTCGACCTCGGAACTGATTAAATATGCCGCAAACGCCTTCCTCGCGGTAAAAATCGGCTTTATCAACGAGATCGCCGACCTTTGCGATCAGGTTGGCGCAAATGTTCAACAAGTGGCCACCGGCATTGGGCTCGACAACCGCATCGGCACAAAGTTCCTTCACGCCGGGCCGGGTTATGGCGGCTCGTGTTTCCCGAAAGATACGCTGGCCCTTTCAAAAACCGCAACCAAAGCCGGCACACCCGTTACAATTGTCGATGCGGTGATTGCATCCAATGACCAGCGCAAGCTGGCGATGGTTGAACGGATTATCACTGCCTGCGGTGGATCTGTCGACGGTAAAACCATTGCCGTATTGGGGCTGGCCTTCAAACCCAACACTGATGATATGCGGGCGGCACCAAGTCTGGTTATCATTCCAGAACTTCAGAAGCTGGGCGCAAAGATTCGCGCATATGATCCAGAATCAATGGCTGAAGCCAACAAGAACTTTGAAAATATTGTCTATGCTGAGGATGCTTATGATTGTCTGGAAGGCAGTCATGCGGCTGTAATATTGACCGAATGGGATCAGTTTCGGGCGCTTGATCTCGAACGGGTTTCAAAACTGTTGAAGGACAAGGTATTTATCGACCTGCGCAATATTTACCGCGGCGAAGAACTGGCTGGCACCGAGCTTGTTTATTCTTCGCTCGGACGGCCAGGCCTGACCGGATAAAATTTACCGATTGATTTATTGCGCGTTCGGGTTTTGCAGCGATGGTTCAAAAAACCAGTCGGTAATCGCGTCATACATTTGTTTTAAGATAGCTGCCCGCTGGTCATAATCTTCAAGCACCACCAGCAGATCACGCAAGACACCACATTGATCAGCGGTCTCGACAACTGATGCTGCTATTTCTATATTCTCCGGCACCTTGCTTTTATGTAGCTCCTTGGACGTCAGTTCCATCGGCCAATAGGGCGCTTTGAGCGACAAAGTGGTTACAATCACTGTCGACAGCGGTATTTCAGGATTTTCAAGAACTGACCGGATCGGACGATAAAGATCCGGCGATAGACCCCGCAATATGTCGCGGCTGACTTCTTCATTTTTAACCATCAGGCTTTCGATGTAGGGATGATCATCCCGCAACCGACGGCAGATTTGATAGATATTGACGATCTGTATCAGTTTTACCGGGTAGCTCCTTAAAATTTGCTTCGATAAAATCTGGATTTCGTTCTGCAGTTCGGTCGGCACCACGCCTTTTAGATCATCCCGCGAAAGTTTATCTACAACTGGTGAAGCGGTCAGTGAGAGTGCATTGAGGTCAATTCGACGTGGCTGAATGTACATTTTTTTGGTCTGATTAAATTGAGAGAAGCGCCATCCTCTTATGTTGATGCGGTGGCGGCCTATACCCTGTTGAAGGTCTGGAAGCCGAAATTCGCCAAGCAGCAGCCCGCCTGGTTCTCCTGTTTCAACTCGTAACTGACGAAAGAAATGCGAAACAAACACCTGGGCTCTATCTGGTGGCTCCGCTATCTTATCATGGCTCCCTTCGAGTATTTTTAGAACCGACGGGTCAAGAGATAACCGAAGTACAATTTGCCACGCCGGACTATCCCAATAGTCCTTGGTCAAAAGCTCTTCGAATTTTTCGCGATCTTTGGAATTTGTGTTTTGCAGCGCCTCAAGAAATAGCGACACAACATCATCGAGTTTTTCAAATTCAGCCTGACTGAAATGCTGAGTCACTTTCCTGCCCAACTGCAAGAATGTCAATTTTCTCTTTCGGCGCGGTGATTTTCGTTGGATTTTTTCCGCGGCACCAATCTTCGAAGAGCCACGCATTTGAGTAAACCCAAAATCGGTGCTTTCCGCCACTTCCAGCAATTCATCGCTGAGAGTTTCCATCTCTACATCGGAAACCCGCTCCCCCTTGAGGGTTTTGATCTGGGCTATCCATTCAACTGGCAGAGTGTCAAAATCATTCTGACCCAGTCGATCAAACAACAATTCAGCCTTGGCTTTTGTCAGCCGACGTGGTTTTTTGCCCACAAGGGCATCGTAATATGCTGCCTCGACCCAGCATGTTTCCTTGTCCATTTCCTGCAACCAGATCGGTGCTGATGGTTTGTTGCGGGAACGAAAGAACCTGGCCGCCGCACGGCAGGTATCAATTGCCCGTTTTCGAAGGTCTTGTTTGTTATCCCGTTCCTGATCGCTGTCGTTTTTGCGCGGGCCGGCAAACAGCCCGGGCAACATCTGGCTTCGAAGGTCGGCCCGGTGGCGAATACCATCCTGCTCCGGATTGTCCTCAACCAGCCAATATTCGTCCTGCAATTTTTGAAACAGAACGCTTGCGCGCGCCGCATCGATGTCGATGCCAAGACAAGTTTTAGCCAGCACATCACGAATGAGGTCCTGATTGATCATCCGCAAAACAAGGCCAGGATGGGCAAGATTGCGCACATCATCATCCGAAATGCGCTCAAGGATGCGTTTGTAAAGAAACACCTGAGCAAATTCCGCCTTGAAATTCTGGTCACTGTTAAGATCATCTATCAACGTGTTGACATTGCCCGTGTGATCCCGCGCATAACGGGCAAGCACGATGATTGCCAGTGGATGACCACCAACGGCCTCGCTGGCCCTTTCGCGCTGGTGTTTGTTGCGAAAAACCTTTGGCGGTTTATCTCGTGATTGCAGCAGCTGACCACCCGCCACTTTATCCAGTCCCTTGAGATCAATGCGCCTGGAAGGGTTGCCAAAAAACTCCTCAGAATCCTGTTCATCAAGAGGTGGGGCCCGTCCACTAACCAATGAACGCAGGCCGGCCAGACCATGGTCCCGCAAATTTCTCTCCAGCCTCATGATCTGTAAAACCGTTTCTCCGCCCTGCCGGTCCACAGCTTCAAAACTGTCCAGTAGAAGTGCAATAGGAATGTCTCTTAGAGTGTTTGCCCATTCTTCGCCGAACCGGATAAATGTCAATTCTCGCATGCGGCCAAGCTGGGATTCAAAATCCCGCGATGAACCATCGGTGGTCAAATCAGGCAAATCACTTCGGATGGCTTCCAGTTCTGCACCAATGATCGATTTTTGAGACTCAGCCAATCCTTCGCGCAATGCAACTTCTGTTGAAAGCTGACGCAAAAATTCTCGCATGATTTTCACCGGTGCCCCGGTGGATAATTGCGGCCGATCAAAATCAAGAACGATGCAGACCGGTGCGCCCTTGCGACGATGCCAGCGGTCCAGCAGTGAAGCAATTAATGCAGATTTACCAACACCGCCTATGCCGGTCACCAATAATGGGCGGGTGTCATTGGTTTTGCCACGCAAAAATCGCGATAATCGCGTTTTGGTTTTTACCCGGCCAAAGAGGGCATCCGGCAGTACAATGGATATATCACGTTTGCGCTGTAATTGCTGGATTTCACCGGCCGTATATTCTGCCAGTTCATCAAGATTGAGATCGTTGATCGCAGGAATGATTGCTGCAAATTGCGCTGCATCAAATTGCGCTGCAAGGGTCTCAAATTTTCGTTCTGTAAAGTCTCCTTTGGTCTCGGTTGTTTTTTTGCTCACCTTGAGGGTGCGCTTACCCCGCAAAATCTGACCAAGGGCAATCCCGAACAAATCGCCCTTAACCGGTTTTGGAGCCGTTGAGATTATGTCCTTCAACATCTGGCGGCTTGTCAGTTGCGAGAAGAAATCCCGCCTGCTGTCTCCATCCAGTCGCCATCGATATTGGCCGGATTGAGTTTTTTCTGTACACCTCAAAGACAGTGCTGCAAGCAACTGATCGTATTCTTCGGCATTTTTTTCATCAAATCCCGCATCCTGCAAAATTTTCAGAGGGTCAAAATCGCCGGTAACACTGGCGCGACGTAATATAGTATTGAGCGCAACATTTCTCATCGCGCTTCCTCTTCAGGGTCAATTTCACCAAACACCGTGTTGGTCACGTCGCTCAGATGTTCGGAAACAAATTTCGCCATCTGGGCCAGAGGTGCTTCATCACCGGCGTAGGACACAACAGAACTGGCCAGCAAATTTTGACCGACCGCACCAACACCTGTGTCTTTTCCTCCGCGCTGATCAAGCCAATTATTGAACAGTTTTTTTCGGTCAAATATATCGTCTTTGGTAATAAGGCTGTTGATCAGCAGATCGCGATTGATCCCGCTAGGAACCGTATCTTCCTCAAGGCCAATGAGGATAATACGCAGGTTCGGCATTTTATTGACCCGGTCATAAAGGGTATTGAGAAACTCCCGCCCTGAGGCATCGGATACTTCGTGTTTTTCCAGATCGTCAATAATCAGCCAGACAATCTTGTTGCCGGTGCGCTCACGCAGGGACTGGCGGACATAACTGACAATGCGTTTGATGAATGCCGGAGTTGTAGTGTCCGGGTCATCGGGAAGCAGAGCGAGCAAATCAGGTGCAAAAGCCTCCAGTATCATTGCCGCCATCTTGCGACCATCAGCCTTCAGATCACCGGCCTTGAACTCGATATGGATATTGCCAGGCTGCGGAAACAGACTTTTGACCATGTCGGCAGAAAAACTCTTGCCCGGCTGGCTAATCTCGCTGGTGGTAACAGATTGGGCAACAGATACCATCATGAGCGGTTTTTTGCCTTTATAAAGATCTTGCAGATCATTTATAAATCCCTGGCGACCAAAAACGGGTCGCCGTCCATCAAGGCAGCCACGGTTGGGTATTATTCCCTTTGTTTCTGAAATCTGTTTCAGAACATTTTTGCTCTCCAGATCCTCGGCAATCCGGCGCAGGGGAATCGCCACGTTGATCACCGTGTCCGGGACTCTGGCTATTTCAGCGCCCGGTTCAAATACATTGACCCCCAATCCCATATAATGCAGCCCAACCGGATTGCCCGCAGTGTTGAGCATCAGGCCACCAGATGAACCATGAACAGTCGAAGCGCTGTGAAACAGGCGGGCCGGATTACCCGGCCTGACATAATGGAGATTACCCTCGGTAACTGTTTGATTGCTTCCACCGGGATGGTGCAATACCCAACACCCATCAAGACTGGCGATTTCACCAAATTCCGAAATATCATACCACCCCCGCTGTAAACCGGGCGATGCGTCCAGTTGAATAATTGCGTAGTCGAGATTGTTTTCGACGGACCCCAGCCAGTTCGACTGAATATCCATATTTGTCCACCAAAACCTGTTCCCGCCGGGTGGATTTGTTGGTCCGGTCTCGCTTCTTGCAATGCACCAATCCAGTTGCGGGTAATATTTTGAGCCGACCTCATTTTGCAGGCCTGTGGTTGGTGAATAATCAAAAAGTATCTTGATTTCTTCCCTGTCAGACAAAACATTATTGCGGTGAACCACCACATGATTATTGGTAATAATTGTCGATGGGCCAATTAAAAATCCGGTCCCGGTCATTGGTTTGAATTCATTGTCCAACGTAATAATTTTACACAGCCGCCGACGGGCCAAAAGCAGGGCCGGCAATAAATATCCTGGATCGGTCCATATCTGCTCAGGCGCAGTTACCGCATGCAGATTGCTGGATTGGAGGCGGCCGGCAGCAGGTAAATCTGGTTCTGTTGTACTGCCAGAGTTTATTCTGGATAGGAATTTTCCCATCAACCCGGATTGACGAACAACTGGTTTGGTATCGAAACCAAATACGCCGGATGCCATCGCCGCGCTGAAACAGTTGGCGGACAAATACCCATTTCCGAACGCAGCCAAAGCCATGGCAACCGCATCCCGCGCAACAGCCGGGTTCACAGTAATATTTGCTCGTTTTGCCTCCGCTGAAACCTTGATAACCGCATGCATGAAACTTGCGGGAGCATCAACAAGTTCGGCATCCTCCAGCCAGGTATCATAAAATTGCTGGAATTGCTGCCTTGGCACCTCAAAACTGGGCCGCAAATCTAGTAACTTTTTGAGAAGTTCTATGCGCTCCCCAGAACCATTCAAATTTCCACCACCGTCAACCATTCAAAAACCCGGTAGAAAAAACTCCGTCACCACTATCCATCACTGCCTTGATATCGTGAGCGAGATTTTGCGACAAAGTCGAGCCGCCAAAGTGTATGCCGCAGAAGTTCATGCCGCCGCCAAGTGAAATAATTGCAGATCCGGAATTGCCTGGCATGGTTGTCGCATCGTGAGAAAAGGTCCACTTGCGAGCATCATCTTCCAGTTCGCCGGGTCGCTTCATGATCTCGCCGGGGCTCATATATTTGACCCCGTATTCATCACCGAACAATTCGCCGATACGCTTCCAGTATTTTATCTTTGCATCCAACTTGTCGGGAGCGCTGTCCCAGTCCGGGCGGGCCGGATAACCAGCCAACAGGATATTGGTGATATCGTTATCCCTGGTTGACTGCGGGTCAAAACTTATCGGAGCCGGATGGTCATTTTCCAGATTTTGACTTTCAATAGCCAACACCGCCAAATCGAGACGGGTCATATCTGCAAATTTTCCAATACGCTTGCCGCCCGCTGTCACCACTTCTTGTATTCTAAAGCGCCAGCTTTCATCCATTGCATCATTGTCGAATATTATCGATGCATCGCGGTTAAAAACAAACTTCTGTTCACCGTTAGGCATTGGCATTGGTTCGGCAAATACATCAAGCACATGCCGATTGGTCATCACCATTCCGTTTTCAACGACAAAACCCGTACCTGCGTGAACCCAATTGTTGTTGACCTTCACATCGATCCGCCCAACCGCATCGGTCAGCCTGCTCCATTGATTGATCGTCGGCAGTAAATGTGAAGCCCAATTGCCGATGTTGGGATTTTCAAACAATTCATCCCGTGTTCCGACCCGTAATGCCGGGCGTCCGGTAAGACGAACAAGCGCCTCAAGGCCAAATCTCATATCATCCGGCGAAATATCCCCATCTTTCTCCATTATTACCATAGCCCTTAATGAAGCATCCATGTGGTCAAGAGCCAGTTTTTGAACCCTTTTGCCTGCCGCACCGGGTTGATTGTCCAGCGATGTTTCAAGCGTGGTCTTGACGTCCTGCATTATGTTGTCGGTTCCCTCACGCCGAATCGCTTCGATCACCTCCTCTGCAGAACCACCACCAGCCGCTTCAAGAACACCTTTCGAAATCATATTCATCCGGTATACGGCTTCCCCAACGGGTAAATCTGGTGTGGCCGGCGTTACAATGCTTGCCGGAGCCGGAAAATCCGGTGCCGTTGGTTCATCAATCAAGCTGGCTAGTGTTGGTGAGGGAGTGGCCGCAATTGCGCTTTCAAGACCTGAAGCATTTTCGCTGAACCGGCGAAGACTCCAATCCATCGCCACAAAACTGGCTTCCGCCTGATGTCGTTTACTGCCCAATATTCCACCCAGCATCGAGAACAAGCCATCATCGTCCTCTTCAACTGATGGAATATCTGCCAACGGCAATGCCAGAAGATCTCTTGCATCAACAATCCCGGCCCCCATTCTGCCATGGTCCCATCCATGTGGTGCATGGGCAGTATCTACAATTGCCGCGCGAAATAGCTCCTGTACGTTTATTCCTCGGCCACGCGCTTCGGCCTTGACCGCGGGCAACCCAAAATACTCAAGCCAAAGTGCAGCACAGCCTGCCGTTAACGCTACCGCATAGGATGTACCCTGTCCGGTTTTATCGATGTATTTCAGGGGGTCAGGAATATTGTTGCCAACGCCTTCAGCAAATCTTCTGGCAACGTAAACATTTTCACCAGGCGCGGAAATATCAACTGTGCTGCCACGGCTTGAACCCTTCCAGCGTTTATTGTTTTCATCGACCGCAGCAACCGCAATAACGTCTTTCAAGCGAGCCGGGAATACAACTTTTCCGACACAGTTTCCAGCCGCAGACATGACAATCATATCGGCATCAATTGCCCGCCGGATAGCGCGCCTCAAACTACGGCTTGGAAAGGGACCACCCAGACTCATTGTAACAATCTGGCAATTGTTTCTTCGCGCATGATCTATGGCTTTTGCAACCGGCACACCGCTGGTGAATAGAACGTAATTAACGCACCGGATTGGAACAATCGTTGCCCCCGGAGCACTGCCCGTGATTTGCAGGTCAGGGCGGCTGACAATTATGCTTGATGTGGCGGTGCCATGACCGGGCGAACCCATTGATGCCAGCAACGGATCTGTCGGATCACTATTATTATCAATAACATTATACCCGGAGGCCTTATCAATCCCGTGATCAATTTCACGGTGTTCGGCCACCCCGGTATCCGGCTGTCCGATGCGAATGCCCGCACCACTCACACCAAATTCTGATGAGGCCGCATTGGCCTTGATCATGTTGCGGGCCCAGTCGGGATTTGCCGGTGGTTCGGTATCAGCCCAACAGGAACCCTTTATTGCAGCGCCAACCCCTTCTATATCTTCCCCTGTTGCCTCAATGTCCAACCATTGCGGGTTAATACTCGGTGTTGCCGATACCAGGTTCAACTGTTCAACGAGTTCATCCGCGGTTTGAAAAAGGAAACTCGCTGATTGTTGTCGTTCCACGCCCGGAAACTGCAAAATGAGTATTTCAGGATCATCTTCAATAGAATAGGCAAACAGGTCAAAACCATCTGCCCCCAAAAGGGCTGCTATTCTGGCACGCTCTGCTTCGATGTCCGGGAATTCCGGTTGTCTTTGATACTCAAGCTCGAAGCTCAATATATCTTCAGGCAAAGTCTCCTGATCGGTTCGGGTTGATACTTTCACGGCAGCTTTCAGAAGTTCCAACATCGTACGCTTCCTGTTTCAAATAACAGCAGCGCTCTGATTGCTTCGTAAAAATTGTGCATTTTGCACTTTCGGGCATGACCGCCTGAAACGTTCAATCGGGCTTATTATCACCAGTATCGACGCCAATGAATTAAACCGAGCACCGGCCAGTTTGATTTCACAAAAAACCTATCTGCAGAATGACCTGCGCTCTGTGATTAATCTCACAAAATGCAGGTAGCGCCTATAAAAGCGTCACATGATCTGAATGAACATCCAGATATCATGATTAACAAAATATGTGGCAAATTATGGTATTTTGGATATAAGAAACAAAATTGTAAGAAATTCAGGCTTAAGAGGCGGCAATTGTTGTGTGCATACACTTCATTTGTGGGTGGTCGCCAGATTGATCCGGAATACAAACGGAAACTAGAGAATGATACGAAATCAACCACCTGTTCCTATCGATTTACCATTTCAGCAGCAAATTGCACTGCCGCAATCATACCAGCATGGTGCCAACTATGGCACGCACCATGACCCTGTAGAAGACGAAAACTCGTTTGACCCGCTAAAGGTTTTCTGGTTTCTGGTGCATTACCGTTGGCTGGTGGGCGCATTCCTGCTCGCCGGCATTGTCAGCGGAATCGTTTTTTCTTTTCTGCAAACACCCCTTTACCGCGCCACCGCCAATATTGAAATTCAGTCCGCTACTGCAAAGATCATCGAAGATCTTGAGGTCGTATCACAGGGCAACAACGCCCGGGTTTACGAAACAGCCAAGGTTAAGCTGCAATCACGCGATCTTGTGCGACGGGTAATTTTCAAATTGAATCTGGCCGAAAAACCCGACTTTCTGGCCCCTGCATCAAGTTTTTCCCTCGGAAATCTGATTGGCCGGATTTTCGGCAGCTCTAAATCTGCCGATGTAATGAAGCTATCACCCCAGCAGCGCGAAAAACTGGCAATAGCAATCGTTCGCCGAAACACAACCATAAAAACCCTTCGAAACACCAGTATTCTGTCGGTAACCTACTCGCATGCCAATCCTCAATATGCCGCGGAAGTTGCCAATCAGCTGGTTCAGAGTTTCATCAATCAGAACATTGACAAAAAGAGCGAAACCTCAGATCTGGCGCGCAAATTCATTGAGGCGCAGGTTCGCGACACCAAAAAGAAACTGCAGGAATCTGAAAAAGCATTGGTTGACTACGCCCAACGTGTGGGGATCACAGTTACCGGTGACGATGTCTCATTGATTTCCGCAAACATCGCCGAGATCAACAAAGCACTGTCCGAGGCCATTCAAAAACGCCTTGCAGAAGAACGTTACAACCAACAGGTCCT
>JALTNS010000383.1 GCA_027000565.1 Rhizobiaceae bacterium
GAGGATTGGGGTGGCGCGTGCTGGCCCTATGTCGGGGTGTATATGAAGCAATTCATTTATGGCCGATATCCCGAAGTCGATTTGTGGCGACCTGATCTGGTCTATCTGATGTTCGGCGTCGGGCTGGTTCCACTGCTGATACCATCGGTCCCCTTCAAGCGTGAAAATCTGATCTTCATGCTTGGCATTTTTCCAGTGGTTGCATTCATTCTGTTGACTGGCGGCAATCTTTCCTATTCCGGGTTCCTGCTTCCCAATGCATTGATCGCCCCATCATTGTTCAAGTTCTGGCTGGATTATGCGATTCTGACATTGATAATTGCCGGGGCTGTTTATGGCCTGATACGGGCAACAGATTCTGATCCGGGCCCCGCGGTCAAGCAGACCTTGATAGCAATGGCCATTTTGGCCGTGGTATTGTTGATTGCCTCTGTCGATTTTGGCCTTGAAGAAGTTGAGACCGAAGTATGGGGTGGTTTGCTGTTGACCATGGTGATTGCCATCACCGGCATCGTCGCATCCTTGCCGCTCGGCATTATCCTGGCGCTTGGCCGCCAGTCCGATATGCCAATCGTTCGATTGTTTTCGGTTATATTCATTGAAGGCTGGCGCGGCGTTCCGCTGATTACAGTTCTGTTTATGTCATCGGTTTTGTTGCCGCTATTCTTGCCGGATGGCGTAACTTTCGACAAATTGCTTCGAGCACTGATCGGTGTTGCCTTGTTCTCTGCAGCCTATATGGCCGAGGTGGTTCGTGGTGGACTGCAGGCAATTCCGAAAGGCCAATACGAAGGTGCGATGGCAGTTGGACTGAGTTATTGGCAGTCAATGCGGATGATTATTCTGCCCCAGGCTTTGAAGATCGTTATTCCTGGCATCGTGAATACCTTTATCGGGCTGTTCAAGGATACAACGCTCGTTTCGATTATCGGCCTTCTTGACGTGCTTGGCATGATCAACTCATCCCTTTCCGATCCGAAATGGTCGACGCCGGTTCAGGCTCTGACAGGATATCTGTTTGGCGCTGCCCTGTTCTGGGTCTTCTGCTTCATGATGTCCCGTTATTCCATCTTTATGGAAAGACGACTGGACACCGGGCATAAATCATAGAGAGACTACCAAAATGGCAAAAAGTTCCACTAAACCCAAAGACAATATTTCAGGCACCAAACCACCGGCTATGAAAAAACCGGCTAAACCGGATGACTTAAAACGCATCAAGGGTGTCGGGCCGGTATTGGAAAAAAAGCTGAATGGATTTGGCGTATATACATATGCGCAAATCGCGGTATGGAAAAAATCCAATGTTGAATGGGTGGACAATTTCCTGAATTTCAGTGGGCGCATAGACCGCGACGACTGGATTCCACAATGTAAGGCAATGGCCAAAGAATCGCCAAATTCTGCTGCGGCAACCGCATCGACCGCAAAGGCCAAACCTGCAAAACCCAAAGCCGTAGGGAAAACCTCATCAGCGGCCAAACCCGCTGCAAAACCTTCGACAAGCAAACCAAAAAAGGCAAAAGCTGCTGCTAAACCTTCTGCCAAACCGGCAGCAAAACCTGCGGCTAAAAAAGCCACCACCACGGCGCCCGCTGCATCTTTGGTATCTTCTACCGGCGGCACCGACAATGACGCCTCAACCCAGTCAAATAACGGAGCCTCCATGGACAGTGTGCCAGCCACAGCGAAATCTTCAACCGCAAAAATGCAGGTTTCAGAAACCGACGTCGCCATCGAAATCAAACAAATGCACAAGTGGTATGGCGATTTTCACGTGCTCAAGGATATCTCCCTGCGGGTAATGCAGGGCGAACGCATCGTTGTTTGCGGACCTTCCGGGTCGGGTAAATCGACGCTCATTCGCTGCATTAATCGGCTGGAAGAACACCAGAAAGGCATGATTGCCGTTGACGGAATTGAACTTACCAACGATTTGAAAAAAATCGACGAAGTGCGCCGCGAAGTCGGCATGGTGTTTCAGCACTTTAACCTGTTCCCGCACCTGACTATTATGGAAAACTGCACCTTGGCGCCAATCTGGGTACGCAAAATGCCTAAGGCGGACGCCGAAGAAATTGCCATGAAATATCTGGAAAGGGTCAAGATCCCTGAACAGGCCCACAAATATCCAGGTCAACTCTCAGGTGGGCAGCAGCAACGTGTGGCAATTGCCCGATCGCTTTGCATGAACCCACGCATCATGTTGTTTGATGAGCCCACCTCTGCACTTGATCCGGAAATGATCAAGGAAGTGCTTGAGACGATGGTTGGCCTCGCTGAGGACGGCATGACAATGATCTGTGTTACCCACGAAATGGGTTTTGCCCGTCAGGTTGCAAACCGGGTGATCTTTATGGATGAAGGTCAGATTGTTGAACAAAACGAGCCGGAAGCGTTCTTCACCAATCCTCAGCACGAGCGCACCAAACTGTTCCTGAGCCAAATTCTGCACTAGAAACCCTCCGGTGCGCCGGAAATATCTATATTTTGGATTGCCGGGATTGCTTGTTGCTGTTCCGGCAATTTACATTTTGGCGTCTTTTGCCGGAGCGCTTATCCCGGGTTCTATCGATAGAGCGTTTCATCATTTGATGGAGCCACTCTCGTATTAATTCGCTCACGGCCATTCGTGCTGCGCACGGCCTCCGCGGGGGCGGCGCACAAGCGCCGGGCCGCCCTTACGGCCAGACTGTTTCCGTAAAAACGTGAAACAGTCTAGTGATCCGGATGGTGCGGATTCGCCCAAGAGTGTCAGGGTATTCTCGAATGCTTGATTTTCTTGCAAATTCTTTCGCCAACTTCAATTCAGGCGAACCGGAATTGCTGATTGGCAAAAGCATCGGTAACTGGGATGTTTTCTATGAGGGAAAAGATGGTTTTAACATTCTCAACCCGTGCAACACCTGGACAGGAAAAGCGTTAATAGTCGCTGGTATACAAGCCGACGCACGGACACCAACGACACAAAACCTGCGTCTGGCGCTCAATTTTCACCAATGGCCCGGTCAGTGAGTCCAGGAAACCTTCCGGTTGTGGCTAAAGTTTTCTGAATAGGAAATATTGCGGCGACGCGCAT
>JALTNS010000384.1 GCA_027000565.1 Rhizobiaceae bacterium
ATTATTTACTCGCTTGGTGGTGGATTAGGTGGTAAAGCAACCTCTTTAAAAGAAGACTTGTTAAAAGCAGTCCCGGTATTCTTTTTTATCGCTCTGGCATTGGTAATTCTAGATAGTCAACTGGAATTATTCCCAGGTGAATACTTTATTCTTGGTGCTCTCTTTGGATTTTTAATTGAAATTATCATTCCTTTCAATTTAGCTTACAGCTGGCTATTAGGCGGTGGTGCAATGGGTTTTTATGGGTCCATTGTAGGGATTCCAGGGAAAGGAAAAAGAAATACGAAAAGAACCTTGCTTGAATGGATGGGTACTTGGCTTTTATCCCTGATGGTAATTTTTATCTTCGTTATAATCGGTGCAATTATTGGTGACACTCTTTACAAGGCTTCTTTGTAACAAAAAGTAAAATCCTAATACTTTTTTTAAAAACACTTACCTAATAATCCTTTTAAGTAATTAAAACACTTGCTTTCTTATGCGTTTAAACCTAATTCCTTCCACAACAACCTCCCCTTAAGAACATCCTCCCTTGCACACTTTCACTTCACCCCCTAATAATTTCTTTTTTAGTTCAAAGTGGTTTGGACAAATAGGTCTACCGCAATCGTCGCAATAAGAGATTTTTGAGGAAAAAGCTTCTTCTATTGAGAATTCTAAGCACTTATAACAAGGAACCAAAACCATGTTATGGCTGGGAACCCATACCACCGTGAATTCATGACCTTGTTTTATACTTGTGTTAATCACTTGCAATTGATAAGCTTTTAATTCAACAATTCTCCGTCTCAATAAAACTGTTTCTACATGCTTTTTTAAATCTTGATGCTTGAATTCTTTCTCTTCACGCTTTAACTCGTTAACAATAGTTTCCAACTCTACTCGAAGCTCTTTTAACCGCTCTTTAATCTGTTTTGTTTCCTTGATTTTGCCTTTAATGATTCTTGTCTCGCTACTAATCTTCTCCTCTAATTCCTGTATATCTTGCAATAGTTTTTCTTTTGCCGGAGCTTTTTTTGTTATAGTTATTGCTTTTTGTTTTCGCTTAATTTCTTCTTCATAGTCTTTAACGTGTTGCATTTTCGAATCAATTTCTTTTAATAAAGCATCTCGTACTTGTTTCAAGTGGTTAATTTCTTGCACAGCCTTTACATGGTTCCCTTTATCTCCTTGCCCTGCTGGGGCAAGAATGTTTCTCACAGTCTGGTTTAATTTAGTTTTGGGGTCAAACAATTCTCTTAATCGTTGCTTTGTAAGTGCATTAATTAGTTTTTTATCGTCCTTTGATAAATCTCGTTCTTTTCCAAGGGTGTACTTTAAGTTCTCTCTCTTAATTAATTTTTCAAACACGCGAACTGGTAAAATACTAGGGTATTCACCAGGCAATAAGACCCATTCCCGCTGTATGGGGACAAATCCGTTCTTATCCACTTCCCCTTTTACAACCCTCACGTGCTCCTTAAACTTGATCAATAACCGTTGCTGGTAGTAAAGAACTAGTAACGGCTTGGATGCAACGATGTCAATTTCCGGGTGAATCACGGATTTAACGGTTTGTAAAACTCTCCGGTTTTTTTCAGCTATCATGTAAAAATCCAAGGGACTTAACTTGATTTTAACTTCTTCTTGTATTGAACCTTCAAGTCCTTCTTTTACAATTTCCTCACTTGGCGTTTTCTTGCTTGTTTCAATGTTATTTGTTTCTTGTTGCTTCACTTCTTTATTTGCTTGCTCAATGATAGGTTGAGTTATTCCTTCAAGCTTTTCTCGCAATAGTGCATTTATCTCTTGGAAAGTTAACGGAGGCCCTTCGAATTGGGTAATGCCAGGCAATGCTTTAAAGAATTTAGGTTCACCATCCGGTTGTATTAAAAAGAATTCACCGGCTCCTGCACGGGACAATGAATTCATGATATCCGAAATCTTTTGTGTATCATTAATTGCTCCGCGTATAATGCTTCTTAAATGCTCATGATCCCTTCTGCCAATGTGTCTGCCAAACAGCATGGTGTTAAATTGAGAAAGGATTTTCGCATCAACATGTACTGGTTGTTGAGTAGCTAATACTAATCCCACACCGAACTGTCTCGCTTGAGTACTTAAGAACTCCAAGGGTTTTTTTGCCGTAGTGCTTTGCACTGGCGGTGCCAACCCCAATAACTCATCAATGGCAATTAGTAATCGAACATCACTGCTCGGATGCAATCGAACCCAATTCTGGATCCGTCGTAAAGCATTTCCTATTAAGAACGTACGTAAATCAAAATCCAAGATATTTACTAAAGTGATAATATGAATTACTGGCTTTTCTTGATCTAAAAGATAATCCAAGGAAAATTCCTCTCCAGAGGTAAACACACTGGAATTTGGAATAACACTCAAATGTTGGATTCCCTTAATCAAGGAATCCAATTCTGCATTTGAGATCTTTGCCTCTTTTTCATCCGGTAAAAACTTCTCTTGGGCAAGAGCATTAAGAATTGATTGAGGGTTTTTTAGTTCTACTCCCAACTCTCCTGCTTTTAAAAACACATGATATAGAAATGTTGAGAGAGCTGCTCGAGAACGCTCGTTGAGAGGCAATAAACCTACAAGTTCCTCTGCTTTCCAAAACGCGTTTTCTTTTAATTGATACCGCTCTAACCCTGTTAAAGTAATTCCAAAAGGACTTAAATTAATTGGTGCAAGCCCTCCACCAACTGTGGAAACCTTGATGTATACTTGCTCCTGAAATTGCAGGGCTTTTTCTAATAACTTATCTTCTGGAAAGACTTGCTTTTCAAAATCCAAGAACTCATGCCGGGGTAATTGAAGCTTGCTTAAATCCCCTTTCAAATCAAAAAGAATAGTTGAGACTCCCCGTAATGCTGCTTCTTCAATTATTCTTCTTAAAAGCACTGATTTTCCCGATCCTGTTGAACCACTAATGAACACGTGTCTTAAGAGCTTGTCCTTTGGTATCTCAACAAACTCCCCGTTCTTGATGCCAAGTAGTATGTTCTCAGGATTTTGAGTATTCATCATGATTTTATCTCAGTAATTATTTGGTTTATTCCCTTTAAAAACTAACT
>JALTNS010000385.1 GCA_027000565.1 Rhizobiaceae bacterium
GAAGATTGGTTGACCGCTACGGCCGAACTTAACAGTCTCGACGTTGCGACCGGTGCTTTTTCAGATTGTGCGCCCTGCCCTGTGTCATAAATCAGGATATGGTCGCAGATTTTATCCCACCGGTCGGCATCACGGCCTGCCAGTGTTGAAACCGGGCTTTGCCCCAGGGCCAGTTCATCGCAAAACACCCGATAGCGTAACTCCTGCGCCTGACGAATTTCCGCATCGCTGGTTGCCAATCGCGAGACAAGCGAACCCAGCGAGCCATTGATGTTGTCAATGTCGCGGGCATCAATTCCGGTTCTGCTACACATTGCAGCCTGCAATGACATGATATCATTCCTTGCGCGGAAAAACCGCAAAATCCGGGGCCATTATTGGCTCAAAGTCCTGCTGAACCACCAATTCCGACTGACTTGCACATAGACATTCAGCCCATGCGTTCAAGAGCAGCGGTAATTTTATGACGCTTGGCCTCGGCATTTGCCAGCCGGTCGCGGTTTTCCTGCACCACTTCGGCAGGCGCATTGGCAACAAAACGCTCATTGGCAAGTTTGCCCGAAAGCTGTTTGATCTCCTTGTCCAAAGCACCCTGTTCTTTGCCAAGCCGCGCAACTTCCGCACCAAGATCAATCAACCCTTCAAGGGGCAGATAAATCGTCGTCTCGCCCAGCACCAGTTGCGCCGATGCCTTTGGCACTTCAGCCCCAACATCGATGGTTTCAATCCTTGCCAGGGTTTTGATCGCCGCATCATGGGTTGCGAGCCGAGCGACCGTTTGTTCGCTTGCACCAATCACCACCATCGGCAATTTCAGACCCGGTTTGATGTTCATTTCCGCCCTGACCGAGCGAATTTCCGAGACCAACGATATCAGCCAGTTAATTTCATCGTTGGCTTCTCTATCAAAAAACACAGCTTCTGGCCAATCCGCATGGCAAAGCAGGCTTGGGCGCTCGCCTTCAATCGTATCGGCCCAAAGCTCCTCGGTCATGAACGGCATGAACGGGTGCAGCAGCTTGTAGGTCTGATCAAGCACATAACCGGCACAGGCCTGCGCTTCTTTTTTGGCCGCCTCATCTTCGCCTGAAAAAATCGGCTTGAGCAATTCGAGATACCAGTCACAGGTCTGGTTCCAGACGAACCGATAGGCGCTTGAGGCGGCATCATTAAAGCGGAACTTCTCAATTGCAAAAGTAATATCATCAACAGCACGTGAAAGTTCGGTTAAAATCCAGCGGTTGACGGTGAGTTTAGCGCTTTCAGGATCAAAACCTGTACCACGCACCACGCCGTTCATCTCGGCAAAGCGGGTGGCGTTCCAGAGTTTGGTGCCAAAGTTGCGATAACCGGCAATACGGGCTGTATCGAGCTTCACGTCCCTGCCCTGTGCCGCCATGATTGCCAGCGTAAAGCGCAGTGCATCGGTGCCATATTCGTCCATCAGTTCCAGCGGGTCGATAACATTGCCCTTGGATTTCGACATCTTGGCACCGTGCTTGTCGCGCACCAGCGCATGCACATAGACAGTGTGAAACGGTTCAACCGGATTTCCATCCGCATCTTTCATGAAGTGCAGCCCCATCATCATCATCCGGGCCACCCAGAAGAAAATGATATCAAGCCCGGTGACCAACACATCGGTCTGATAATAGGTGTCGAGTTCTTTGGTTTTGTCCGGCCAGCCAAGGGTGGAAAACGGCCAAAGGGCGGAAGAAAACCAGGTGTCGAGGACGTCGGGATCACGTGTTAATTCAACAGATTTTCCGTAGTATCTTTCAGCGGCACCTTGCGCATCACCTTCCGATTTCTCAACAAAAGTTGTGCCATCCGGCCCATACCATGCGGGTATCCGGTGGCCCCACCACAATTGCCGCGAAATGCACCAGGGCTGGATATTCTCCATCCAGTGAAAATAGGTGTTTTCCCAGGTTTTTGGCACAAAGTTTGTGCGCCCTTCCCTGACTGATGCAATCGCCGGTTTGGCCAGCGTTTCCGCATCGGCAAACCACTGATCGGTCAGCATCGGCTCGATCACCACATGCGAGCGGTCGCCAAACGGCTGCATGATCTTCTTGTTTTCCACGAAGGGCACTTCATTGCCCTCATCGTCCTTGATCGTAACTGCCAGGCCATCTGCATTAATATCGGCAACAATCCTATTGCGGGCTTCAAACCGGTCAAGCCCGCGATATTCATCCGGCACCAGATTGATCGCATCGACAGTATTTTCATCCGGCAACTGGCCGGATTTGATGATCGCCATCGCCTGCGCCGCATTTTCCGCATAGGGCGCGCCATCATCGCGCATGGCGGCCTTGATATCCATCAACCGATAACATGGTATGTTATTGCGCTTGGCAACCATATAGTCGTTAAAATCATGCGCACCGGTAATCTTCACCGCACCGGAACCAAAATCGGGGTCTGGATAATCATCGGTAATAATCGGGATAAGGCGGCGGTGTTCCTTTGGCCCAACCGGAATTTCGCATAATTCACCGACAATTGAGGCATAACGTTCATCATCAGGATGAACCGCAACCGCGCCATCCCCCAACATGGTTTCAGGCCGTGTGGTGGCAATCGAAATATAATCGCGGGTTTCGCGCAAAGTGACTTTGCCGTCCGCATCCTTCTCGACATATTCGTATGTTTTGCCATCGGCCAGCGGATATTTGAAGTGCCACATATGACCGTCGACTTCGGTGTTCTCCACCTCCAGGTCGGAAATTGCAGTCTCAAACTTCGGATCCCAGTTGACGAGACGTTTGCCGCGATAAATCAGGCCTTCCTTGTAGAGCGAAACAAAGACCTCGAGCACGGCCTTGGAAAGCCCCTCATCCATGGTGAAGCGTTCGCGTGACCAGTCACAGGAAGCCCCCAACCGCTTCAACTGGTTAAAAATGACACCGCCGGACTGTTCTTTCCATTCCCAGATTTTCTCAACAAATTTCTCGCGGCCCAACTCGCGTCGATGCTGGCCTTTCTCTGCCAGTTGGCGTTCAACCACCATCTGGGTAGCGATACCCGCATGGTCCATGCCCGGCTGCCACAATACGTTCTTGCCGCGCATCCGCTCAAACCGCACCATGATGTCCTGCAGCGTATTGTTAAGCGCATGACCCATATGCAGTGAGCCGGTGACATTGGGCGGAGGAATTACAATAGTGAAGGGATCAGCATCAGGTTTTGCGCCGCTTCCGGCTGCAAATGCATCAGCCTCATCCCAGAGTTTGGCAATACGCGGCTCGGCGGTCGCGAAATCATAATTCTTCTCAAGCATGGATTTTCCGGAAATTGTTTGGTTGTTGGGCGTGTAAACCCAAACCCCGCCGATATGTCAACATACACCTTCGGCCTCATGGCCGCAGTTTTCGACCGTTGAAAGAAAATTCAGTGCCGTTGGTGGGTTCCACGCGAAACCCGCTCTATCTCTTCACGCACAATACGTTCGACCAGCGATGGCAGGTTATCTTCCAGCCAGTCGCGTAATAATGGCCGCATTGCATCACTAAACACAGCATCAATCTCATCTTTGCGCTCGACAAATACCGACTCTGCCAATCGTTCAAACGAACCCGATATGGCAGCGCTGACAACATCTGCAGAAAGGACCGGCGCAGCTTGCACGGAATTAGCCCCGGTGCCCGATTGCTCCGCACCATGTGCAGCCGATGGCGCAACAATTGCCGGTTTACTTTCAGATACAGCAGTTTTGGGAACTTCGGTTTGTGGTTCCGCTGAATTTTCTTCAGACCCGGGCTTCAAACCGCCGTTCTCCGGTGTTTTCACGGAATCATTACCACTGGATACAGCAAGCACATCTCTGGGTTCCGGTGGCTCTGTGATTGGGGCAACTGAAGATTTTGCAACTTTCTTATGTTTGGTTTCCGTATCCGCCACATTCCTGCGGGCAATAAGCCGGTCAAGCGCAGACTCGGTCATCACAGCCGCTTGCACATCATTATTTTCTTGTTCCGAAACCAATGAAGAAGGCTCTGCTTCAACCGCATTTGGCCGATTTGAACCAACTGCATCCATTTTTGTTGCCATCTTTGCAGTGGCAGGGCGCGAGGCAATATCAGGGCCCGAGACAGTGACAGGGCCCGGGGCTGTGGCAGGGCGCGGGTCAACAATTGGCTTTGAAACCTGTGAGCTTGGCTCGGCAATGCGCGGCAAAGGCTCAGGTGACAGAGGTTCCTGCGATGAAGGAGGAGGATTGGCGATTACCGGCTGGGCATGCGCAAACCATTGCTCATCAGGTTTATGCACCGGTTCGGCGGCAATCAGCTCGATGAGCTCGTGAAGGTTCATCGCCCCCTGTTGGTCATCTGATTTGGGCTCCCCCCCTGCCTCAGCCGTGTTTTTTTCATCAGAATTCACCCCGTCGTCGACATTCTGAACCGGGGGAATTTCAATTTTTTCAGATAAAGGCTCTGACTCGACGGGTACGGAAGCTGACTCAATCGACGCTGTTGGTTCCTGAGACATTTTTTGAGCTGGCACGCTTGCTTCCGGCTCACCTTCGATTGGCTGATTGCTCACAATCGTACCAATTATGCTTCTGACCGGCGCCGGTTCATCAACCACCTTGTTGGCCACCGCAGCGGCTGCAATTTCCGCGGCACGGTCCGCCTCGGCATTTTGATCGGAGATAATCTTCCGGATTGACGCCAGAATTTCATCCATTGATGGTTCGTTTGCGCCCGCATTGGCAGCGGGCAACCCGCCCGATTTAGCGGGTTCAACGACTGATTCATTGTCCGCATCTATGGGTAGAGGATTTGTCGCTTTCGCGCCCGGCATGGTTGTATCTCACAATAATATCTATTGCCATCGGCTGTCAAACACGATGATTCGAATTCACAATATCCTATTATTGCCAATTTGGATAATCCGTTTATTTTTTTTCAACATGGTTTTTAAAAGGAAATTCAAGGCTATGGCTCGAATTCTAACGGAAGGGAAACCAATATTCCCGCCCCGGCTATTGCCCGGCCGGGGTGCGCCAGCCGGCCCATTTGTCTTTTACGGCGTTGTAATGTTCTTTCGGTTTGTAGCGTGCCACGCGCAGCGAAAGCCGTTTCGAGTTCAACCGTCCAATAGCCGATAACAAGGCGTAACCTGCAACCATTTCAGTCCGGCGGGAATTCACAAGTGACTCCCGTGCGGTCAATACATCGGATTGCGCATTGAGCACATCCAGGGTTGTCCGTTGACCAACATTGCGTTCTTCAATCACCCCGGCCAATGCCAAGTTGGCCGCACGCACCTGCTGGCTATTGGCCAAAGTTGCGGCTTTGGCAGAAATTGTTTGCGACCAGGCAGAAACCACCGCGGCACGCACTTGTTGCCTGGAAACATCCACCTCGATACGCCGCTGGCCAAGGGTTTCTTTGTTCTGACGAATTGTCGCGGAAGCCGCACCACCCTGATAAATCGGGATGGTCAGCCTTGCTGTAAGCGATGCCGAATTACTTGTATCGACAGACGTTGACGGGTTGTAACGGCGGCTTGCAGAACCCTCAAGACTGAGGGTTGGCAACAGCGCCCCCTCACTAACCTTGACATTAAACTCAGCCGCATCAACCAGATAACCGGTCGCTTTAAGCGCCGGGTGCTCGGCAAATGCAATTGAAAACGCATTGTTCAAACTGCGAGGATATAGCCGCGCAATTGATCCGGGCATTTTCAGTTTTCCAGGTGCGTGACCGATAACCTGCTTAAAAACCGCCGAGCTCGACTTCACCTGAGCCGATGCAATGCTTAGTTGCGAGCGGGCCAATGCAAGCCGCGCATTCGCTTGCGCCACATCAGTTCGGGTTCCCTCGCCCACATCAAGTCGCGCCTTGGCTGCCCGCGCCTGCTCGTTCAAAAAAGAAAGGTTTTTCTTGCGGATACCAACAATCTGGCGGGCAAGTATGACGTCCATATAGGCACTGGCCGCATCAAACAGCACATTTTGTTCGGTATTGCGCAAGGTTTCACGGCTGGCACGAATCCCCGCTTCCGCCGCTTTGACTGAGTTTGCAGTGCGAAAACCGCGAAACAGCGCTTGTGAAATGGTTACACCAAATCCACCCGGTCTCAGGTTGGTGCGCGATGTGCCAAATGTCGGGCCGGAACTGACCGAGCGGCTGATGCCGTAATCAGCAGAGCCGGTAATAATCGGGCGGTAGCCGGATTTGGCCAGGGGCAGGTTTTCGTCGGCAACACGCGTTGCTGCCCGCTGGGCATTCAGGGTCGGATTGGACGAATAAGCTGCAGCCATGGCACTGGATATGGTTTCTGCATATGCATTTTGCGAAAACCCGAACGTTGACGCAACCACAACCGCAGACATGCATATGATTCGAGAACCGGGGTACAAACTACCAAACACAACTAGCTCCATAAATTCCTGTTTCAGCACTAACACCGTCTTTGCCAATTACGGTTAACAGAGTTCTGACAATTTTAACGTTCAGTTTACATGGTTAACAAATCACAAACCACCAATATTCGAATTATTCTGTGTGCAACTGCTGCAGACCGAAGCTTCTCCACACATTATCCCGAACTCAAACTCGCTCAATGAGGTCGCAATTATATAACGATAAAACATATATCGATTATACATATGGTTGTCCAGACCAACTATTCCGTACGCGACTGAATTTTCGCAAATTGTCATCGGTTCGGCGTATATAGATCGCATCTATTGGATAACAACTGTGTCAAAAAGGCATTTTGGTATTTCCTGCCCCCATCCCGATTGCGATTTGGCAATTCAGGACTATTCGTGCCATCTTGCACTCATCCATGCCAAAAGCGCGATTATCGGAGTTGCCTGATGTGTTTTTCTGAAACTGTAAGTTTTACTGCCAGCGCCATGCTTTTGGCTGGCGGTGGCTACTCCGTTCAAAAGGCATGGAAAGCCAACAAAAAATACCTGCCGGTAGCCTTGATGCCGGTCTTTGCCGGATTACAGCAATTCAGCGAAGGCCTTGTCTGGAACGGCATGACCGGTAATGACCCGCTTACCGTGCTTGTAAGCGCGCTTGGGTTCATATTTTTCACATGGTTTATGTGGCCATTCTGGATTCCACTCGCGGTCTATGTGCTCGAACCGCCAGAAAGTCGGCGAAAGCATTTGTTTTCGGTATTTGCTTTAATCGGATTGGCATTCGGACTGATCCTGTATGTGCCGCACCTGGTCAATCCGGAATGGATCAATGTGTCGATCAATCGCGATTCGCTGGCCTATGAAGGAACCATGTTGCTGGATTTCATGATGCCGCGCATATTGACCAACATCATATATTTATCGCTGATCATCGTGCCACCCCTGCTGTCGCGTTACCGTCATATCAATTATTTCGGATTCACGCTGATTGCAGTTGTTGTGGTTGATTTTTTGTTTCTGAGATACGCCTATATCTCGTTCTTCTGCCTGCTGGCAGGCATGGCAACGCTGCATCTGATCTACATTATTTCCCGCAACAAATGCAGCCGCGAGTGCCCGGAATTATTTAATTAGGCTGTGTCAAATCTACATTGAAGCAGTTAGGCTGTTTCACGTTTATACGGAAACAGTCTGGCCGCAAGGGCTGGGGCGTAGCCCCTGATTACCAGGTGCGAAAGCAAATTGAACGATCAAAACTCGAAGGTTTTTTCGCGCTGAAACCCGGGCAACGGTTTGACTGCGCAATTGAATACCGCGCGACCGCTCACCAGCCCGTTCTTTTTGGTGAACAGCTTGGCCGAACCACCATTACCAAGGCCAACAACAGCAACCAGCCGCCCGCCCTCTTTCAGCTGCGCTTTTAACGCCTCTGGCACCTCGTCAATGGCACCGCCAATAAAGATCACATCATACGGGCCTTCGTCGGCATAACCGTCCTCAAGAGCACCGGTTACCACCACGGCATTATCATAGTTGAGTTGGGTCAACCGCTCTTCGGCCTGTTTGGCAAGGGTCTCGTCGCATTCAAGTGCAACAACCGAATTACATAGCTCAGACAGGATTGCAGTCGAATAACCGGTGCCACAGCCCACATCGAGCACAATATCGTCCTTGCCAACATCGGCAAGCTGCACCAGTCGCGCCATTGACATCGGTTCCATCAAATACCGTTTGAATGCGCCCACCGCATCCACATGCACCGCAATGTCCTCATCGACATAGGCAAGATCGCGATTGCGCGCCGGCACAAACTCCTCACGAGGAACCGAGCCAAACACACTCAAAACATCGAAACTGGTAACGTCATTGGGGCGTATCTGGCAGTCCACCATTTTGGTACGCGCTTGTTCGTGGTCAATCATTGTCTGTCCATCAAACCTGGATTAATCCGCTATTGGTACACCAAATAACCGGCGCATCAAATGCTGAATTCCAAACCCGGAAGATTAACCGGATTTTGCCGTTGATCCAGCGTTGGAGGCCTCGCCCGGAATCGAACCGGGGTGCAAGGATTTGCAGTCCTCTGCGTAACCACTCCGCCACGAGGCCCTCGCTGCTGGTGCAGGCGGGTTTCGATTAACAGAGGGTTTGAAATTCAGCAAGCCGCTTCTTGCTATAATGGGAAGAAAATTCGAATTGTTGTAATTCTGGCAGATGAATACCCCAATCCATCGACTGCACAATCATCTGGACTTGCGTTTTTGCCACCAGCGCAGGACCGAAGTTTCAATCAGGCGTCTGAAGCGCCGTATCCCGGCGTGATCAACCGAAAGCACCACAAGGCCAAGCGGTATCATCCAGAACCCGAGAACTGGTAAAAAGCCTAAAACCCCGCCAACAATCAATCCGATGCCCAGCGTCAGCCGCATGAATGGCGAACCGGGAATGGTGAAGGATTTTCCTAGTATATTGATACGGCTCTTGCCGGGTTTGCTGGTCATCAGCCATCCATAAACCCGTAGAGCGAGATTTGAAATCACCGATTGCGCAATAAATCGAAACTCTTGAGAAAATATGCAATCTTTTCTCTTGCGATTTCGGTGATAGTTTTGCTATGAGGCCCTGCAGTGATGTGCCATAGTCATCTCACCAATGTTCCTCGGTAGCTCAGTGGTAGAGCAATCGGCTGTTAACCGATCGGTCGCTGGTTCGAATCCGGCCCGGGGAGCCATTTTTCTAAAAATAGTTGCATTTTGAGACTTTCAGACGACGGAATTTAGCCCGTCTGCCGTTACTCAGCGCCCAATGGTTGCCCCGAACGCCTGGCGTTCAAGGTTATTCTGGCTTTATCGCCTCAATAATCCTTATACTTCCCTAGCCAAATCCCTGTTTGTGCATTTGCCATTGATTGTTTAAGTTCGGCAATATCGAGACAATTGCGCTATAGGGGCCAGATTTAATGAATAAAAACACGCCTGTCAGGTTTATAACAATTCTCCTCATTTCTTTTGTTTTGCTGGCCAAAACGCCGGTCGCAATGGCCAACCAGAGCATTCCCGATCAATATCCGGGCTCCCTGCTTTATTCAGCACCGGTTGAATTTATTCCAAATGTCTGGACATCCACGGGCGCAACCGAACCATCGGGATATGACAATGCTGGCCACAATAATAATCTCAACTTCCTGATCACCGGAGATGGTGTGATTGTTATCAATGGCGGTGGCAGCTATGGATTGGCCAAGGCACTGCATGATGAAATCAAGAAAGTCACTGACCAGCCTGTCAAACTTGTGGTCAACGAAAATGGCCAGGGCCATGCGATGCTCGGCAACAGTTATTGGGCCGAACTCGATGTACCTATTATTGCCCATGAGGATGCCGCAGCAGAATTTGACGAGCGCGGGCTGGATATTCTGGATTCCGCCAAAGGCCGATTGAGAGAACGTGCCGACAAAACCACAGTCAAACTACCGGACATGACATTCAGCGAGAGCAAAGACATCTCAATGGGTTCAATGAAGGTCATTCTACTGTATTCGGGCCCAGCCCATAGCCCGGGCGATATTCAGGTTTGGTTGCCGGAAGAAAAGCTGGTTATCTCCGGTGATATCGCTTTCAACGACCGCATGTTGCCAATATTTGACGGCATAGACACCGCCGCGTGGATTGATACATGGAACAACAAATTTGAAAAACTCGGCGCGGTTTATGTCATCCCCGGCCACGGCAATCCAACCAATATGGCGCTGGTGCGTCGCTATACGCTCGATTATCTCATCTTTCTGCGAGCCAAAATCAGAGAACTCATTGACAATGGCGGTGGTCTGGAAGAGGCCTTTTATATTGACCAGTCAAAATATAAAAACTGGCACACATTCAAGGAAGTCGCGACCCGCAATGCAGGCCGGGTGTTTGAGCAGATGGAATTTGAATAGATCAGGTCTTCTCACCACCTGGATAGGCGGTGGTTCGCGGCAACCATCTTGGCACATTTTGTTTGTATTGGACATAGGGCGCGCCGTATCGCTGTTCGAGTTGCGGTTCTTCGAACCTGGCAAAATACACCGTGTTCAAGACGAAAAAGAACACTGCCCAACCAAAGATCGGCCATGACTGGAAGAAGAAAGCCTCGGCAATCAAAAAGAATATGACGCCGGACAGCATCGGATTTCGAACATATTGATAAGGGCCAAGAATGATCAGATTGTTGATCGGCTCCCACGGAGCCGGAGTGCCTCCGCCGCCCTTGGTCATAAACAGCCGCATTGACCAGATCATTAAAACCAGCCCAAGGCCGCCAAACAATGTTGCGCCCAGCCATCCGGTCACATTATCCGGCATCCCCCGCGCCGCATAGGCGGTGTTCCGGGTAAGCCAGACCAGCAGCACCGGAACATATACCAGCGCTGTGCCTGGAAGAATCAGAATGGCTTTAATCATGCCGATGTTCATAACAAACCTAACTGAAAACAGGATGGGAAATTATGAAAATGTCGCAGAACAAACCCTATACCAAATTGCCTGAATTGTCAGGGCATTTTGTTTTGCGAGGCAAGGCTGGTGGCAATCGCAACACAATCATCCCGCACAATTGATCCAGATCAATTGCCGGGAACCGATGATTGATCATAATCACCCGCATTGGGCGGTACGGACCTGCGCTCAAACCAGTTCAACAGGCTGCCCTTATGAATAAAATCTCCCCCTCCCGCACGGTTTCAACGCTCGCTTCACTGGGATTGGCCGCCGCGCTTACTACCGGCCTCGGTCTGACAATCATGACCAGCTCTGCAAGGGCGGAGCTTGAATTGTCATTCTACAGCGGATTTAATACCTCACCCCATTCAAAGGTTGACTATGATTTCAACCTCGGGGCCGGGCCACAATCGACCACGGTCAAATGGGACGGCGAAGCGCTGGTTATGCCACCCTATTTCGGTTTGCGCGCCACCTGGTGGTTCGACGACTATCCGGCCTGGGGCATCGCGCTCGACAACTCCCATTCAAAAGTTGCCGCAAATCCAATGCCAGCCGGGTTTGAAAAACTTGAATTTACAGACGGCATCAACATTTACACCGTAAACCTGCACTACCGTTATCAAAACTCGTCACGGTTTACCCCCTATATCGGCGCCGGTGTTGGCTTCACCACCCCGCATGTGGAAGTGCAAAACTCGGCGAAAACCAGCAAAACATTTGAGTATCAGTTTGGCGGACC